>NZ_JBFFKR010000121.1:0-9900 GCF_041555295.1 Ancylomarina sp.
GACTTTTAGACCTTTAGTATCTCATCCCAAGAGTTCCAGACTGTGAAACAAAAATGAGGCGAATTTAAAACTATCTTATTGGTCTTATTTTCCCAAGCTTGTTCTAAATTATTGAAAGGGAAAATCATATCTCGTGACGAAAGTAATACCTTATCGAAGATATCCCAAGTAATTGTTTCTCTCAAAATCATGTTTTGCAAACAGATCAACTCTTCTTTTTGATCTTTAACAGAGCGTTGCGGTTGATGTTCCGTGAAACTGTAATAGCCAGATCTGCCACCACACATGCGCATAAAAAACTTGTCACGACCTTTTTCGTTTAAACCATCAATGGTTCCTTGAAATATGGCAGGAGGAATCCCTTTTTTATCATCAATGGGAGACAGGCTGCCATTGATGGCATAACGACACTGGAATAGGCTTTTATCATCTTTAAAAAGAAGTGAGCTTACGAATACGCCTAATGACCAGGCAATCAGATGACATTCCTGATAAGCATTCAACTCTTCCTTTAATTCCTGAATTTGACTCAAATCACGATAATCGTAACACATCAGGACGTCGTAATCATCTGAATTAATTCTCAGGAAAGGCATTTCGTCGCAACCCCAGCCACTCATAAAGAGGATAAGCTTAGGTGAATTGTTTTTGTGTAAGTACTTTATCTTCATTTTAGACAATTGATGATTCGTAATTAACACCCCTCTGTCCCTTGAACATCTCCCCTCGAAGGGGAGAAAGTCAAACTGAACGTTGAATTAATATTCTAAATCTAGTCTAAGAGTCTTTCCCTGAAAGGGAAAGTGTCGACAGACGAAAGGGTGTACTTTTTAAATAAAGAATAAAGCAGACAAATTACCCTAAATTTATTGAGCTATGATGATAAGCAAACCTGTTCATTTTTTACGATTCAATAATTTCATGAAATATCTCAGTAACTAAGTCTAGATACCTCCATTCTTAATCGTTAATTGTAAATCGTTAATTATTACGGGTAGTTCTTTTAAGTCGTCCCATGTCATATCGGCTGAAAGCGATAAGCGCAGTCTTGATGTGTTTGGTGGAACTGATGGTGGCCGAATAGGAAAAACCAGATAGCCAAGTTTCTGCATCTTTTCCGCAATTTGCGTGCACTTCTCACTGTCACCAATCATGATAGGTATAATATTGGAATCACCTCCAGTTTTTATCCCTAGATCCTGTAATGCCGTTCTAAATTGATTAGAAAGCTTTTGCAAATGCGTTCTTTCCTTTTGCATTCCTATGCTTTGTTTCAGAATCTGCAGATTCCAGGCAATACTAACAGGAGGCAGTGCGGTTGTAAATATGAGCGAACGCATCTTATTAATCAGGTAATCCTTGATCGTCGCATCACAAACAAGGTATGCACCTACTGAATTCATGGCTTTACCAAAGGTTCCGACCAGAAGATTAATTTGTGAAAGGCAATTTTGTTCTTCGGCTATTCCCAGACCTTTTTCACCACGAGTTCCCAGAGCATGTGCTTCATCCACATAAAGGAAACAATCGTACTTGTTTTTTATCTTGATGAGTTCGTGTAAATCAGCCACATCGCCATCCATACTGAAAATGGATTCACTCACAATAAAGACTCGCTTGTAATTGCTTCGGTATTTTTTAAGTAATCGCTTTAGGTGCTGATAATCGAGGTGCTTATAACGGTGATAATCGGCATCACTCAATTTAATACCATCTATAATACTGGCATGATTGAGCTTATCTGAAAGGATCAGATCGCCTTTTGAAGACAAAGCGGGTAAGATGCCAATATTGGCATGGTAACCCGAATTGAAAAAGAGAGCAGGGGAACCAAATTGTAGTTCAAGTTCATCTTCCAAGAGTTTATAAGCTTGAAAATTACCCGTCAGTAGACGAGAAGAACCAGATCCCATTCCTTTTTCTTCAGGAATAGAAAGTCCAAGCTTAGCGATACCCATATAGTCGTTTGAGGATAGGTTCAGCTTATATTGGCTTTCATCAATCTGCTTTAAAGAACGAAGATTCCCCGTCTGGTTTAGCTTTTCCAACTCGTCTTGATAGGATTTTAGAAGATCACTCATAGTTTTGTTATCAACCACAGATTACACAAATTATCACAAATTTTCTTTAAGAGAACAAAATCATATTTAATCTGCGCAGATCAGTGTCAATGTTTAAATTTTGGACTCTGAACTCTAGATTTATTGTAAGCTTACGACTTCAATCATACTCTGACACAAAGTTCGTAAATCCTTTTCAGAAATAACAAAGGGAGGCATGATATAAACCTGTTTTCCAAAAGGACGAACCCAAATGCCTGCATCTACAAATTGCTTTTGGATTTGAGCCATATTAACAGCTTCTTTCATTTCAATGACACCAATAGCCCCAAGTATTCTGACGTCTGCGACTTGAGACAGTTTTTCTGCTGAAGACAATTCTTCTCTAAGAATGCCTTCAATGGTATCAACCTTCTTCTTCCAGTTTGATTCCAATAAGAGATTGATACTAGCTACTCCAACAGCGCAAGCTAAAGGATTACCCATGAACGTTGGACCATGCATAAAACAACCAGGTGCCCCTTGAGAAATACCATCGCTGACTTTTTGATTGGCAAGGGTAGCTGCAAAACTCATATACCCACCTGTGATGGCTTTACCCACACACATAATATCGGGTGAGATACCTGCATGTTCACAAGCAAAGAGTTTTCCTGATCGGCCAAAGCCTGTGGCAATCTCATCTACAATGAGAAGGATGTTATATTGATCGCAAAGCTGACGAACTCCTTTTAAATACTGAGGGTGATAGAAACGCATGCCTCCAGCACCCTGAACGATTGGCTCCAGAATGATGGCAGCTAATTCATCTTGATACTGCTCTATGGCCTCTTTCATTGGAAGAATATCCTTTTCATTCCAATCCTCATAGAAACCACATTGAGGAGCTGTTACAAAATGATTGATAGGCAAAATGCCTGTGAATATTTCGTGCATACCCGTCACAGGATCGCAAACCGACATGGCATTGAAGGTATCGCCATGATAACCTGAGCGAATGCTTAAAAATTTATTCTTCTTTCCTTCCCCTTTGGAGAACCAATATTGCATGGCCATTTTCATAGCCACTTCAACAGAAACGGAGCCTGAATCAGCAAAGAAAACCTTATCCAATCCCTCAGGACTTAGTTCGACTAAAAGTTTGGCTAGTTCAATGGCTGGTTTGTGAGTGATACCCCCAAACATCACATGAGACATGTTTTTAATTTGTGTCTCAACAGCTGCGTTCAGAACGGGATGATTGTAACCATGTACGGCACACCACCATGAGGACATCCCATCGATAATCTCTCGATCATCCTCTAGTTTCAAACGGACACCATTGGCTGATGTAACCAGATAAACGGGTAGTGGGTTTTCCATTGAGGTATAAGGGTGCCAAATATGCTCCCTATCGAATTTAAGATCTTCCTGTGTGATTGTGCTCATTTCTATCGTTCAATAATTTCGCCATAAAGCTAGGATTTATAGCCCCATTTGATGCAAATTGAAAGATGTTTTTGAGAAGTTTTTCTTGTCTTTATGATTCTTCAGGTCTGATAGATTCCCAACGTTCTACAACAGCAGCACCTACACTATCTCCCCAAACATTAATACTGGTTCTAAAACGGTCGAGAAGCCAGTCGATACTCAAAAGAAGGCCAATCCCTTCGATGGGTAGGTTAACGGCTCGCAATACGATAACCATGGTGACCAATCCAGCTTCGGGAATACCTGCAGCGCCTATGGCTGCAAGAGTAGCCGTGAGAATGACAATGATTTGTTGCACCCAATTGAGATCGATACCATAGAGTTGAGCTATAAATATGGCGGCTACAGCTTCGTAGAGGGCTGTCCCATCCATATTAATGGTGGCACCCAGAGGCAAAACAAAATTACTGACCTTTTCTGAAACTTGATTCTCTTCGTGCACGCCCTGCAATGTTAAGGGGAGAGTGGCTGTGCTCGAAGCCGTTGAAAAGGCATTGAGGAGAGCTGGTCCCATTCCTTTTAAGTAGCTTGTAATTGAACGTTTACCTAAAAATCGGAGTAATAAGCTCAGAAAGAGAAAGCCATGCAGTGCCAGTCCCAGAAGGACAGTCAGAGCATAAAGCCCCAATGACATAAGTTCTGGAATGAAAGCCTTAAATCCACCGGAATGGGCAATTCGGGCAGCAACTAAACCTAAAATACCTAAAGGAGCGAGGTACATGACCCAATGCACCAATTTAAGAATGGCATCATTCATGACGGATAGGATTTTGATACTTTTTTTTGCTTTTTCCCCCAGTGATGATAGTGCAGCACCAAAAAATATGGAGAATAGTATCAACGGAAGGATATCCATTTTCTCCATGGCCAGAAAAAGGTTATAGCCTACCAAACCTTGCTGTTCTTTCTCTGGATTTCCCACTAGAAGTTCTTTCAGGGCTGTGGAGATATCCGTAGCGATAAATTCCGTTTGATTGGGAAGTTCATTAATAGCGATACTCTGATTGATACCAGGTTGAATAATATTGACCAGTATAATACCCAATGTGGCTGCAACTGCTGTAGTGAGTAAATAAAAAACCAGGGTTTTACTGCCCAGTGTGCCCAATTGACTTAAGTTCTGAATGCGTGATATGCCTACAATCATAGATAGAACAACGATGGGAACGACCAGCAGCATGAGGATATTAAGGAACATTTGTCCGAAAATCTCCAGCTTAATACCAATAGAAGGAAAGAAGCCACCCAGAATAAAACCCAATACAATTGCCGAGATAATGGCAATCAGTAAAATTAAACTCTCTTTCGAAGCTTTAGGCATTTCTATAGGCTCACTCATTCAGGAAAATCATTAGTTCCCTTAAAAGTTACGAAATTTTGTTTTTATAGCTGTCAGGTTTGATTCCTAAAAAGAGAATCCTGATAAATAGAGTCTCCTTAGAGCCACCATTATCAGGATTTAATATCTTTGAGTACTTTAAAAACTCTATAATGAAGCTTCCTCGGTTTTACTAGAGTCCTCGATGAGTGCTTTTAGTTCTCTCAGTTCAGATCCGGAGAAAGAGCGGTACTTACCACGTTTCAAACTACCAAGTTTAATGTTCATGATACGAACACGTTGCAGCTCTTTGACTTCATAACCAAGATAATCGCACATGCGACGAATCTGGCGGTTTAAGCCCTGTGTTAAAACGATATTAAACGTATAGGCATCGATTTGAGTCACTTTACATGGTTCAGTCACTGTGTCTAAAATCTTAACACCATCAGCCATTAGCCTAATAAAATCAGGCGTAATTCTTTTATCAACCTTAACGACATACTCCTTTTCGTGATTGTTCTTTGCACGAAGTATTTTATTGACAATATCGCCATCATTGGTCAAGAATATAAGACCTTCACTGGGTTTGTCGATACGTCCAATGGGGAAAATACGTTCAGGATGACCAATAAAGTCGATAATATTGCCACTAATGCTTGTGTCGGTTGTGCAGGTGATACCTACAGGTTTGTTGAAAATCAAATAGATGTTCCCGACCTCTTTGGTAATGACTTTTCCATCAACAGTGATTTGATCTTCAGCCGTAACCTTTTGCCCCATTTCCACAGGTTGTCCGTTTACTTTCACTTTACCTTCTTCAATCAGTCTATCAGCAGCTCTTCGAGAACAATAACCTGTTTCTGAAATGGCTTTATTTAGTCGTTTGTATTCCATTCTTCTTATTTCCCTCTAATTTTCTACAAAAAACGGGTTAATGTCGCTTCTTTGCAATTTTTTCAGTGATTATTTCACTCTCAATTGTAAGATACAAAAAAGAGCCAGACCAAATGTCCAGCTCAATTTCATATTAATTAAGTACAACAAAATCTATTCTGTCGCATTTATTTTAATCTTTTAAAACAAAATACAAACCGGACTTGGTGCATCTGTTTGATCCACATAGTCTAATAAACCCGTTGTTTTATCACGTTTAAACGATACGATATTGTTTGAATGCTGATTGGCCACCAGTAAATAGTTTTCATCAGGCGATAATGAAAAATTTCGTGGCCCAATACCGCGAGTCGATTCGTGAGCAATCAGATTTAAAGATCCGTCATGGGAGTTTACCCTAAAAATAGCAATACTGTTATGCCCTCTGTTGGATGCATACACAAAGTTCCCATCCGAAGAGATATGAATATCGGCAGCAGTATTCGTTTTAGTATAAGCCAGTGGTAGACATGAAAAAGATAGCCCTCTTTTATATTGGTTTCGATCCGTTTTAAGAACTAAGCTTATTGTGCTATTCAGTTCATTTAAAACATAAATCCATTTGTTATTAGGATGAAACACAAGGTGACGTGGCCCAGCTCCAGCAGCTATTCCCAGTTTAAATGGATCAGAGGGATGTAATTTATTCTGAATTGTATCCAATTGCGAAAACCAAAGTTCATTTGTGCCCAGGTCAACAGAAATAACAGTAGTATCATCGGTGTCGAACCATGCCGAATGTGCATGCGGGGCTTGTTGTCTTTCACTAGTGCCTTTTCCACCATGTTGTTGAATATCCAGAAGATCAGATAACTCCCCTTTATTATTCAGCTTTAGCAGGCCCACATTTCCTCCGGTATAATTGGCTGTAAGCACATAGCCAGACTTGTTGAGGTTCACAAAACAAGGATGGGCTCCACCTGTAGTACTCCGACTGATAAACGACAGGCTATCGTTTGTAATAGAAAAAGATTCAACTGTACCAACCCCGTCTTCATTGCTAATTTCATTTACAGCCAGCAGGTATCTCTTGTCAGCACTCATAGCCAAAAATGAAGGATTCTCAGACCTGGCTGCAAGACCTAGAGACTTTAAGTGACCATCTTTCTGCAGTATATATTTGTAAATGCCTTCACTCTCATTGTCGGTATAGGTCCCCACATAAAATGAATAGTGGCTGATTTCTTGCTTCATCTCTTTTTTATTAAACTGACAGCTCGTTAGTAAAAATAGAACGATAATAAAGGTTTGGAATTTCATATGATTATAAATTTTCTAGTTAGGCCATTTAGAAATCGCCATTTGAACTTTTCACTGTATCAAGATGTATGAAGATGGCTCGTTTGATTTCCTTGCAATGCAATTCAAAGGAATCATTCTGGTTTATTAATCCATATAAGTCGAATAGAGTGACAATGTAATCATTCCAATTTAAAGACAGTTATCAGCGTTTGGTGATTTTCTCAAGAGTCCATTTTATATCTTTTCTGAACGGATGTTTACGGTAGGCACACGTATTAATACGGCAATTTGGACACAAATCAGGATAACAGGCATCGGTATGAATTGTAAAATCAATTTTGTCCTTAAAATGTTCTGAAATTGCAGCTACGACCAGATCACTCTCCTTATGAGCATTGGCAATATTCATATACCAGGGCAGTGTTAAATCACAATCGATGTGATAGGCATCGCCATACTTCACTAATTTCAGATTATGGATGTCAATCCATTTATCTGACTTATTTTCCCATAAAATGTCTCTGACCTTTTCGAGTATCATAAAATCGGCTTGATCCATTAAATTTGAGGTGGTTTCTTTTAATATTTTATATCCCGTATAGATGATAATTGAACCAAAGGATATGGCTATGGCACTATCAAGCCATGCCATTTTAGTTATTAATAGAAGGAGTAATCCAACAACTAAACCGATGCTTGAATAGGTGTCAGATTGCAAATGTTTGCCTCCTGATACCAAGGCTATTGAATTGTGTTTTCGTCCGATTTTAATGCTGTAATATCCTAGAATGTAATTGATAAGTCCTGCTATGGCAACAATAAGAATTCCAATATCTAATTGTTGTATTTCACAAGGGTAGAATAAACGTTTTACAGCTTCAATAATAATAATAAACCCAGCGATAATAATTAAAATGCCTTCGATTGAAGCTGAAATAGATTCTATTTTTCCATGCCCAAATGGATGATCTTCATCCCGGGGTTTTATAGCAACACTAATACTATATAGACTAACAAAGCCTGTTAAAACATTAACCGTACTTTCCATAGCATCCGTTAATATTCCTACAGAATTAGTCAGGTAATAGGCAATGAATTTACCTACAAAAAGAATCACCGTAACAAATACAATTCTTCTTTGAGTAATTAATTTTATTCTATCCTGATTTAATTCCATTGAGTAAGGATTTTGTTTTGAATAAAGGCTGCGTTTCTTGAGACACACTTTTGAGATAGATTCAGCTTATCCTTATTAAGTAAAAATATCATCGCGGCTTTTTTATCTGTAAGATAGTTATTAGAATGATAGATGAGTCAATGAAAACGTTTGACTGATACAAAGATTAACTTTCTATTCATCATTTTAATACCGTAAATGAAAGAACTGTAAGAAATCATTTATTCTTCTGAACGATCCAATAGATCCATACTTGGCTTTTCATTCAGCCTATCGTTCACGGGCGTATTGCTTCATATCTGTGATTTTATTCCCTCTCATCAACGATCTCAAGGCCTAGGAGGCTTTCAATGATATCTTCCATGGTCACTATGCTATCCATTCCTCCATACTCATCTATAATTAGGGCTAGATGCTCCTTTTCTCGAGCTGAATTACCCAAACTGTAAAGACGGTTTGTAATTCATGTGCGATGACGACTTCTCTTTTAATATCCCGGAGTTTTAAGTTTTTTTCCTTTTTCAGCAAGCTTCTCGGATACAGTTTGGCGTAAGATATAACCTGTGATATTTTCAATATCCTTCGAATATACGGGGATACGAGAGTAGTAAAGAAATTCCTTTTTCACAAGAAATTCTTCAAAAGACATCGTCTCATCTGCAGTCGTCACAACCACTCTGGGTATCATTATTGCGGAGACTTTAAATGTTATTCATCGAACTAATTCGTGGATGACTTTATTTTCATTGTCTTTAAAAACACCTACCACAGTACCAATATCGGACATAATTGATATTTCTTCATGACTTACAGATGGATAGTTAGATTCTTTTGAGAATAGTTTGGTAATATATCCATACATTATAACAAAGGGTAGCTTATAAGCACCAAGAAATTCATAATATTTCCCGATGATAGAGCTAATCGTCTCCAATAGATAGTACCCGCCGGCTGTTCCAATGGTGTGTGCAATGGTATTTATTCGATATATACTAGCCATTTTTTCTCTTTAAAGAGTAGGTGCCCCAAGGACAGTAGGATACTCGGCTATTATTGGTTTTATGAGCAAGCACTGGTGATTGGGTAGAGCTATTTCATTATCCAATGAAAAATGCAAGCCCAAATAGCTTATTAATAGTGTGTTAATTCCAAATCAAGTACTCCTTGCGTACTCCTTTATTTTTTTACCGTAGTTGTTGCGTAGTGTTTTTATTTGAATGCCTTTTGTTTTAAAATAGATTTACAGCCATGAATTGTTGATGAGTGTTTCCTTTTATTTAAGGGTGATACGTGAGGGGATAGGATGAGTTACTAATTTATGTTTTAAACTAAATCACGATGATAAAACGACAAAAGGTCTTTCCCCATTATGGCATCTTTTATACCGATTAAAAATGTTCCTGTCTTGTTCTTGTGTTTATTCGATTGCGATAATAATGCAACAAAAGGATAAGTGAACTATAAAGGATGCCTAATTTATTAAACCCATAAGTATTACTTACCTAAACTAAATAATAATGAAGTATTTAAAATCGTTAATGCTGGCCTGTTTTGTGTTGGCAATGGTTTCCTGCGACAACGAAGACATGGAAACAGCAGAAATGGAAGAAGTAGTTGCCATTCCTGAAGTTTTGCCAACACCTGAACATTTGCTGGGCTTAAAAGCAGAATTGGAAGCAAAAGGACTTGAACTTGTA
>NZ_JBFFKR010000122.1:0-9898 GCF_041555295.1 Ancylomarina sp.
AGGAACTCTTGATTTGATAGCAGTAAGGTGAGATACAGCAGAAAGGTCCATAACCTCCTGAACTGAACCTGAAGCTAACATAGCGAATCCAGTCTGACGAGCTGAATATACGTCAGAGTGATCACCGAAAATTGATAATGCTTGTGCAGCAAGAGCACGAGCACTAATGTGGAATACACATGGTAATAACTCACCAGCAATTTTATACATGTTAGGAATCATCAACAATAATCCCTGAGATGCAGTATAAGTTGTTGTTAGAGCACCAGCTTGCAATGCACCGTGAACTGCACCTGCAGCACCCGCTTCTGATTGCAATTCGACTAATTGAACTGTTTCGCCAAATAAATTTTTACGTCCTTGTGCAGCCCACTCGTCAACGTTCTCAGCCATAGGCGAAGAAGGTGTGATAGGGTAGATACACGACACCTCGCTAAACATATAAGCTATATGTGCAGCAGCGGCATTACCATCACAGGTAATGAATTTTTTTTCTTTTGCCATTTTACTCCTCCAATTAAAAATATGATTTATGGTAGATTTTATATATTTATTTTAATAAATATCGATTTTTAAAGACACATTTCTGTGTCGGTATTGCATTAATAAAGAAAGCCGAATAACCACAAGGGAATTGTGTTGCCCTTACCACGTTCAATCATATCGGCAGCAACAAAATAATCTTCTGTTCTAAATTTTGGTTCTATAGCAACTGAGCTTCCTTTAATTTCGAAGTTGAATTTCTGATCAACTAAAAAATGACCTCTATCGGTACTGGTTAAAACACTACCTACACCAACTTGGTTATAGAAGAATGTTTCGCGTAGGCTATTTTCTGAGACACTGTCAGGTGATATAGCATAAAGCAGATTCGTATTGTGCAAATACACACGATTAGGTTTCTTGAGCTTTTCTTTATCCTCTTCAGACGTGTTTAATAAATGAATTAGTCGTGCATTTTTCAAATATCCAAGATAATTCATAATAGTAGCCCGAGATGTTTCAACATCGTTGGCAAGCTTGCTTACGTTAGGCTGAAAAGGCACATTACAAGCAATGATATATAGTAATTTTTTAAGTTTAGTCAGATACTTTAGTTCGATTTGATTTAAATAGGTGATATCGAACTCCAGCATTAAATTAATAATCTTGAGTAGATTATCAATGAAACTCTTTTCTTCCAAATAACAAGGGTAATATCCAAATCTTAAATAATCGTTGAAAAAAGCCAGAGGTCTAACCTTCTTTAATATGTCTTCAACAATCGATTCGTGATTTTCAATAATTTCTTCCAGAGTATAGCGCTTAAAATCGCAACCTGTTTCATGATTTAAAAATTCACGAAATGAAAGACCATCCAGATAGTAAATATTGACACAGTCTAGTAAATGTTCATTGGTTTTTACTCTTAGAATAGACGATGCTGTAAAAATGATCTGTAAATCTTGATAATTATCGTAACAGATTCGAAGATCTTGTGCCCATTCTGGGTATTTATGAATTTGATCAAGCAGTAGGGTTTTTCCACCTTTTTTGTAGAATTCGTCTACAAAGGAAACCAGGCCCTTTTCTGTGAAAAATAAATTGTTAAGATTGATATATAGGCAAGACTTATCGTTTTCACGATTGTTTTCTCTTATATAGTCCAGAAGGAAAGTTGTTTTACCAACCCCTCTAGATCCTTTAATTGCAATTAAACGCTGACTCCAGTCAATTTCTTTCCCAAGTTCACGTTTTATTGTGCTTCTTTTATTTTTGAGTAAACTACAGTGAGTTTGTAATAGAGTATTCATTTTCTTAAAAATTGTGCCTTACAAATCTAGAAAATAAAAAACTGTAATTGCAATCTTGAGATTACAATTACAGTTTTAAATTGGAATTTATACTTGATAAAAATAAAAAAGGAACAATGCTGTTTAGCACTGTTCCTTTTTATGTAATAAGCTTTTCGCTTTATGATTTACCATATAATGGTAAAGAAACCTTTGTTTTAAAGAATAGCGTCAGATGAAACTGTTCTTTAATAAGGGATCTTAGTTTTAGACAATTACCTATCGTTCATCGAAATTAAGAATTCTTCATTTGAACGAGTCTTGCGCATTCTGTCACTAATAAATTGCATAGCTTCAACAGAATTCATGTCAGTTAAGAAGTTTCTCAGTACCCAAATACGATTCAGTTGAGCTTCGTCAAGCAATAGATCTTCACGTCGAGTACTCGATGCAGTAAGATCCACAGCAGGGTAGATACGCTTGTTAGATAATTTACGATCTAACTGAAGTTCCATGTTACCGGTTCCCTTGAATTCTTCAAAGATAACTTCGTCCATTTTCGAACCTGTATCGATTAACGCTGTAGCCAAAATGGTAAGTGAACCACCATTTTCGATATTACGAGCAGCACCAAAGAATCGCTTAGGCTTGTGAAGTGCATTCGCATCAACACCACCAGAAAGGACTTTCCCTGAAGCAGGAGAAACCGTATTGTAAGCACGTGCTAAACGAGTAATTGAATCCAATAGGATAACCACATCGTGTCCACACTCAACCATACGCTTCGCTTTCTCTAAAACGATGTTAGCAACACGTACATGACGCTCTGCTGGCTCATCAAAAGTAGAAGAAATAACTTCAGCATTTACTGATCTCGCCATATCTGTAACCTCCTCAGGACGCTCATCGATCAATAAAATGATCATATAAGCTTCAGGATTGTTAGCAGCAATTGCATTAGCAATTTCTTTAAGCAATACAGTCTTACCTGTTTTAGGTTGTGCAACGATTAAACCACGCTGACCTTTACCAATTGGAGCAAACATGTCAACAACACGAGTTGATAGGGTACTCTTACCTTTTCCTGTTAAGTTGAATTTCTCATCTGGGAAAAGTGGAGTCAAGTGATCGAATGGTACACGGTCACGAATAACTTCAGGTAAACGGCCGTTGATTTTCTCAACCTTTATTAATGGGAAATATTTTTCGCCTTCTTTAGGAGGACGGATTGTTCCTTGTACAGTATCACCAGTTTTTAAACCAAAAAGTTTAATTTGAGATTGTGACACATAAATATCGTCAGGAGAATTCAAGTAGTTGAAATCAGACGAACGAAGGAAACCATATCCATCTTGCATGATTTCAAGAACACCAAAGTTGCTTATGATACCATCAAATTCAAATGGTCTATCTTTTTCACGACGCTCAAAACGTTTTTTGCCTTGAGGGGCTCTTTCTTGATGTGTTTTTTCTTGTGGAGCTTTTTCCTGAACATTTATTTTTTGTGGAGACGTTTCTTTTGAAACTTCTACTTGAGGAGCTGTTACCTCTTCAGTCTTTGTATCCTGAACTATAGGCTCAGATTTTACTTGCTCTTTAGAAACAACCTCTTTTTTCTGAATAGCTTCACGTTGAGGTCTGTCTGTTGGGCGAGGATCTTCGCGTCTTCTGCGAGGATTTGGTTTACGAACCTCTCTAACTTCAGTCTTTTCAGCTGTCGCTGGAGCTGGAGCTGGAGTTTCTGGAGTCTCAATTGTTTCAGCTACTTTTTCGCCTTCAGGCTTTTCAGTAGGTTTTCTTTTTTTGTGCAGAATTGACTTTCGAGGTTCCTCTTTGGTAACCTGTTCTTCGTCTTTTCTATTGCTGCGTTTGCGTATAGCTTTTTTATCAGAACTTTTCATTTCTGAAGCTACAATGGCTTGTTGGTCAAGAATTTTGTAGATTAAGTCTTGCTTTTTAAAGGACTCTATTTTTTTAATGTTAAGTTCTTTAGCAATCTCTTTCAATTCAGGCACAAGCTTCTTGTTTAATTCAAGAATGTCGTACATAAACAATATTGTTATATATTTTGGATTTTATGATTTGATAGAAATATTATCTTCTAGGGATTTGATTTTTTGATCTCAGAAAATGGAGATCTACTGGAATTCATCTGCAATATTACACAATAACTTATAGAATACAAAAAAAAAGCAAGCCATAATGTTATTATTGAGTTATCTAAACCTTATACGTCTATATAAATACACTTAATTATGCTTTATTTATATTTCAGATGATCTGATATTTGCTCGTTTTTTTTAGGTGATTCAAAGCTTTTTTATGAATTAAATATTAGGTATGAAAATTTATAGTAACTATTGATTCTTTCCAATTCTAAATTAGCTAAAAAGGTGAAAATTATAGGTTTATGATTTTGATTTTCACAATAAAATATATTCCTTTAAGATAGAGTTTAAAATATTTGATGATTTTTTACCAGGTTACCTAAAATCCCCTAACCGAATATGAGACAATTAAAAATTACGAAACAAGTTACCAACAGAGAGACCCCGTCTTTGGATCGTTACTTGCAAGAAATTGGCAAGGTAGCTCTCGTTACTGCCGAAGAGGAAGTGGCACTAGCCCGGCAAATAAAGAAAGGAAGTAAAACGGCTCTGAATCGTTTGATTAAGGCTAATTTAAGATTTGTTGTTTCGGTATCAAAGCAGTATCAAAATCAAGGGTTAAGCCTATCTGATCTGATTAACGAAGGCAATTTGGGCTTGATTAAAGCAGCTCAACGTTTCGATGAAACCCGTGGGTTTAAATTTATATCTTACGCTGTTTGGTGGATTCGTCAGTCTTTATTGCAAGCATTGGCCGAACAATCTCGAATTGTAAGATTACCCTTGAATAAAATTGGATCCATAAATAAAATTAGTAAAACTCTTGCTCTGCTCGAGCAGGAATATCAGCGTGAGCCTTCACCTGATGAAATTGCTAATGTTCTAGATATGAGTCCTAAGGATGTGAAAGAGGCGATTAGAGCCTCTGGTCGTCAAGTTTCAATGGATGCACCTATAAATTCTGAAGAGGATAACACATTATACGATATTCTTTTAAGTACCGATGATACTGGCCCGGATAAAACTCTACTGAGAGATTCATTGATTATTGAAATTGAGCGTTCTCTTTCGACATTGTCTCATAGGGAAGCGACAATAATTCGTATGTATTTCGGATTAAAGGGCAATCCCCCTGGTTCATTAGAAGAAATTGGTAAGGAATTTGATTTGACTCGCGAACGTGTACGTCAGATTAAGGAAAAGGCAATAAAAAAAATGAAATCGACTTTTAGGTCTAAAATATTGAAAACTTATCTGGGATAGATCCATTGTGCGCAGGAGTATAGGTTTACATGAAAATACGAAAGAAGTGTATTGCAGTTTATTCTGTAGGTACACTTTTTTCTATTTTATAAATCAGGGCTTAATATTAATTTAGAAAGATAAGTTGTGTAAAATCTTTTATCTTTGCCGCATAACAAATAAAAGCCCCTTAAACAGATGCAAACATTAATATCACCTTCATTATTAGCGGCAGATTTCATGAATTTGAAAGCCGATATCGATATGGTAAACAACAGTGATGCCGATTGGTTTCACCTTGATATCATGGATGGCGTTTTTGTGCCAAATATTTCCTATGGTCTTCCTTTAGTTTCGCAAATCAGTAAGATTGCTAAGAAACCACTTGATGTACATTTGATGATTATTGATCCTGATCGTTATATCGAGGCTTTTAAGAAAGCGGGTTCTGATATTCTAACAGTTCACTACGAGGCTTGTACTCACTTGCACCGTACCGTGCAAAATATTCATTCTCATGGAATGAAGGCTGGAGTTTCACTTAATCCACATACACCTATTTCTGTGCTTGAAGATATTATTCAAGATATCGACTTGGTTTTATTAATGAGTGTAAATCCTGGTTTTGGAGGACAAAGCTTTATCGAGAACACTTATACTAAGATTAAAAAACTTAAAGCTTTAATCACTGAGAAGAATACTGATGTTATAATTGAAATTGATGGTGGTGTTAATCTTGAAACTGGAAAGAAATTGGTTGAAGCTGGAGCCGATGCTTTGGTTGCTGGTAGTTTTGTATTCAATTCGACTAATCCAACACAAACTATTGCTGAATTAAAGCAATTATAAGCTATAATCGAAAGATATTTGAAAGCCCAATCTTCATCAGATTGGGCTTTTTTTTTATTCTGATTTGTAAACGTAATCTTGTAGGTAGCTAAAGGCTGGCGTGAGCTGTCCATCTTTGGTAATACAAGCTCGTTCTATAATTTGATCATCAACATCGCCCAATAGTGCTGGGAAAACATGCTCGGTTAAGGCTTTTCCGAAATCTTCAGAAGATTCTCGGGGTAATTCTCCAGGTAAATTATCTACAGCCATTACTGTTACATTTCTTTTGTCGACAAATGGTATTGTTTCCTCTCCTGTAAATCGGTCATATCCGTAAAAAGATGATGCAATTGTAGATGGGCGTAATGTTGAAGGAATTGGCCCGTTAACATCACAACTAACATCAGCAATTACAGAAATATTGAAATCATCCTCCATATAATCTTCAGGTTTAATAAATTTTGGTGATTTCGGATCCCAGTAATGGCAGGCTATAAACAAATCGGTAACTTTGGTAAATGGTTTAAATATTGAACGATACATCTCTGGATAATCGTAGAAGTGTTGAAGGTCAAATTCACTTCCGTCAATTCGTTCAACGTAATTTTCTGGATCTATTCTGCAAACTACAGGTTCATTATACTCTTTGTGTAAAAAATCTATGGGAGAAACCTCTTTTAGCTTTAATACCCGAATGGTTTGCATAGCTCCACTTGCCACTCTACCACCGCCAGTAATTAAAATTTTTATTGGCTTCAAACTAATCTTTTTTAGATGTTTGTACATCTCATCCATATTAAGACATGATCTTGCTGGTGGCAGATCGAAAGAATCGGTACGCATGCCTCGTGCACGTAATGCTTTGTATGCTCCTACCACACCAGCCCAATAACCAAAAGCTACAATACGTTTGCCATTATCATTACACAGGTATTCATAATCGATAAGGGTGATGTTACGTTTTAATATTTCCTGAAGGAGTTTTCGGTTATAAGTTTGTTTTTTTGCTGTATGTGAGAAGAAAAGGTATTTTTTGTTGGGAATGAGGGTTGGTATCGTTACCTCTTTAACGCCAATTAGAATATCACATTCTCGTAAGTCCTCTGTTAAAAAGAAACCTGCTTTACGGTATTCAGCATTGGTGTAACAGCGAATATCGCTGGGTTGAATAAATATACTGACATTGGGATGTGATTTTAATATATTCAAGCCTTGTTCAGGCGTAATGGCTACTCTTCTGTCGGGTGGATTCTTGGTTTCGCGAAGCACTCCAATACGTGTGGGTCTAATCATTATTCTAGTGTGTGTGGTTAAATTTGGGTATAGAAAATCAATTATTAATCTTGATTCCCTTTAAGGATCACCAATTTAATAATAATAGATAAGTTTTCGAAGAAAAAACAAGCTTAATCCAGTTGAATTTCCTAGCTTTGTACAAATTCTGGGGCTGACGTGGCTTTTGACAGCATGAAGAATTAGTATGTAAGCATGTCGAGCATTGTGTATCTGGCTCGTAAATATCAGGTCTCAAACTTTGTAATTGGCGAAAATAACTACGCTCTTGCTGCTTAATCGAATAAAGTAGATTAATGCTTCATCTCTGCTCTAGGAGTAGAGACGAGACATCCAACTTATGGTTCCACCTTGTTCCGGTAAGTATTTGGATGCTATCAATTCAGGGTTAGCTTGCTTCAAGCTTTGGGGAGTTCGCGAAATAAAAAAGATAAGGTTTAGTCTCGGGTGTCCTTTCCCAAACTAGATTCGAAAATTAAGAACGGACTAAACATGTAGAAAGCTTATTAATCGCATGTTTGGACCAGGGTTCGATCCCCTGCAGCTCCACCAGAACATGGCTCAAGTGAGCAAATGAAAATGCCCAAACCTTATGGTTTGGGCATTTTTTGTGCCTTATATTCTCAAGTGGAAAGGTGGCTTTTCCACTTAGCTTTTCCACTCAGCATAAAAGCGATAATTCGACTCTTGGCTTTGAGTGAATTCGATTTGATCTGTTACCTTTGAAGTCTAATTAAGATCTAATTGTCTGAAAATGGGAGCCGAGAGTAAAAGCGAGTTTAGAATTAAGGGATTGCAAGAGTTTTGGGTGAGCACTTTTTGGCGTTATCCTAACCGCTTGTTTGCATTAAAGGCAGCTATTGCTGTGGCTGTTTTGGTGATTCCATTTGTTGCTATGAATCTTTCATTTATTGGAGTAACACTAGCCTTGGGAGCATTGGCTGGAGCCTTATCCGAAACCGATGACCATCCTAAAGGGAGAATAAAAGCATTAATCCTCACACTAATCAGCTTTGCCATATCAAGTGCATCTGTCGAATTATTACGTCCTTTCCCTATTCTATTTGGTGTGGGTTTGGTAGGCTCTACACTCACCTTTATCATATTGGGAGGACTTGGCGAACGATATAGAGGCGTTACATTTGGAGCCTTGTTGGTGGCCATTTATACCATGCTGGGGGAGGATCCTAATATTCAGTGGTATTGGCAACCTCTTTTATTGCCTGCAGGAGCCTTGTGCTATGGCGTCCTTTCTTTATCATTACTTGCCTATCGTCCTTGGCGTTTGTTGGAGGAACAGTTGGCTCAGGGGTTTGAGGATTTATCTTTATACATGAAAAAGAAATCGGAACTTTTCCCCAGCGAAGCTGATGTACAGGAAAAATTGATTAATCGATTATCTCTTCAAAATATACAAGTGGTTAACTCCCTTGAACGTTGTAAAAATGTATTGAATTCCTATGCCGATGCTCTGGATGATCAGACTTTGCTTCGCCCATACTTGCACCAGTTTTTGTTGTTGCAGAGTCTTCACGAAAGAGCAGCTTCGAGTCACGAGAAATACGATTTGTTGAGCAAGGATACCGATAATCATGAAATGCTGGAAGGATTGGGACAACTCCTTTTGCAATTATCACAAGCTTGTCATCAGCTTTCGAAAAGTATGCTGACGGGAATAAGTTATCAGCATCCGGTTGCATTAAAGTGGACTATTTCAGCTTTAAATGATCAAATTAAAAGGCAGATTTCTAATCATGAGACCAATAATCTGTCTCTATTATTGAAAAACCTGACTCAGTCACATATTTCCCTACAGAACCTGAATTTCAATGTTGAAACGGGCTTACTTCCACGAGTGGACAGAGATCGCCGATCGCTATGGGAACGTTTTACCGAACAGTTGAATTGGAATCATCCTCGTTTGCGCTACGCAATTCGACTGAGTGCTTGTTTTTTAATTGGCTATATATTGATGTTAGGTTTAAATATTGAGAAGGGAGAATGGATTTTACTGACCAGTTTGTTTGTGTGTCAGCCCAGTTATAGTGAAACCCGCCGACGATTATTTCAAAGAGTATTAGGAACCTTAACGGGGGTTCTTGCTGGAGTATTCATTGTTCAGCTTTTACCAACTATGGCGGGGCAAACCCTTTTGTTGATTGTTGCGACTTATGCTTTTTTCGTTTGGTTGCGTAAAAACTACGCAGTCTCGGTGGTTTTCGTTACCATATTTGTGATTGCAGCTTTTAATGTGACAGCAGGTAAAGGCCTGATTATTTTGGGACCTCGTATTATGGACACCATCATAGGTGCCGTATTGGCCATTGCAGTGGTTCGTTTTTTATGGCCCGACTGGCAACAGAAACGCCTACCTGGTTTGTTGACTAAAGCTTTGGAGAAGAATAAAATCTATTTCAGTTCCATTCTTTCGGAATATCAGGAGCATAAAACTGACGATTTGAATTATCGAATAGCCAGACACAAGGCTCATTTAGCGGATAATGCTTTAGTTTTGGCATGGAAGAGTATGAAGTTGGAACCTAAAAAGCAGCAGAAATTTCAAAAGCATGCCTTTTCATTAACCTATCTCAATCATGCACTGCTATCTTATCTATCTGCATTAGGTGCTCATAAAAATACGACTAAGTATAT
>NZ_JBFFKR010000123.1:0-9794 GCF_041555295.1 Ancylomarina sp.
AAAAAAAACGGCCCTCTAGAGAGCCGTTTTTTTATATGCTTTAAGTTTAATTACTCAACAATAGCTTTGAATTCTGCATTTTCAAAAACTGTATAGAATTCAAGATCTGACTTAGCGAAAGCTTTCAAAGAAGCATCCTTAGCAGTAGCTGATTTCAAGTTAGAGAAAATTAAGTTGTTGTTGTTAGTTCTTGCACCAACAATAGCTTTAAGGTAATCAACCATAGCGTCATCACTTGTGTTCTTGTTCAATTTCTCAAGAGCAATAGTGTATTTTCCAGCTAAGATATTTGCTAAAGCAGAGTTTACAGCATAACACTCACCAAACTGCTGAGTTGCTAAGTCGTACTGAGCTTTCATAATTGCAACGATACCTAAGTTATAGTTTACTTCTTGACCTGCACCTGTAGCAGCACCAAACAATACTTCAGCTTCAGCAACATTACCTTTTACCAATTCTACAGCACCTAAGTTGTTTTTAACAACTGGGTTGTTAGCAGAAAGTTGATCAGCTTTGTCGAAGTTAGCTTTAGCTTCGTCGATTTTTTTCATTCCGAATAAAACCATACCCGCATCGTTATGAGCTCTCCAGTCACCAGCAAATTGTTTCTTAGCGGTGTTGTAGATAGCTAATTTTTCGCTTGCTACTTCAGTAAGAGTTGCAGCATAAAGCAATTCTTCAACGTTCAATTCAACAGGATTGTTCTCAGCAAGATCTTCAATTACTTCGTCTGATTTACCAATGTTATCAACGTTTACTAAGAATTTAGCTCTTCTCAATTTAGGAAGAATCTCTTCTTTCACTTCAGAGAAAGCAGCAGAAATATTTCTGATTTCTTTTTCACGTACTTCAGGATCTGTGTACATTGAAAGAACACGTAGAATTAATTCTTTATCTCTGATGTTAGATGCTTTCATTAATTTTTTGAAACCATCCCAGTCTTCTGGAGTTACATTAGACTTGAAGAATTCTTCGCTAGTGTAATCAGAAAGCTTCGCTTTCTTCATTGATTTCTTCACATACTTAGAAGAAGTTACCTCACGCTTACCAGCTAATTTTTCATTGAAATCTATTGCTCCATCAGGTGATGCATATGCAGAAACTTCAATTCCTTTATATTCTTTGTTAGCGTCAGCTTCAATAGTTTTGAAGTAGTCGTTTAGAGCTTTAATATCTTCGCTTTTCATTTCTGACCAACGAACGTTAGCGCTGTTGATTAGGTAATGAAGATCAGCTTCTTTAGTTTCAGCAATGATTCTTTTGAAAGCATCTTTACCAATAATGTTGGCAGGCTTGTTTTGAACAAGAGTAGCAGTTGCTTTAACACCTTGTGCAATTTTTACAGGATCAAAATCCAATGACTTTTCACCTTTTTGAGCTGTCATTCTAACCTCAAGATCAGAAATACGCATTGCTGTTTCGTAATCGACAGTTCCTTTGTAAGTAATTGTTTTACCAGTCTCGTAAGGTACTACCATAGCATTTCCTTGAACTTTTTCACCTTGAAGAGTTTTAGGAGCAAAAGCAACTTCTCCACCTTCGAATTTCAAAACAGGAGTTGCAATTAAAGTCGCTTTCTTGTTGAAATAGTTAGCAGGTATTCTAACGCTAACCTCTACATCAACTTTTCCTGCGTGAGTTTCAAGAATCTCAGGAGTCACACTGTAATCAATGTCACTTGCATTTTTTTTCATCTTACTCATTCCAGCACAACCAGAAAGTAAGGCACCAGCTAGTAGCATAGCTGCTACGTGATTAAGTTTGATTTTTTTCATCATAATAACTTAAATATGTTGTTGTAATTAATTAAAACGTGTATGGAAACAAATTTAAGAAAAATTTATTCACCAAAAGATTCTATTTTGATTAATGTTAAAATACTTATCTGTTAGATTATGACTCTATTAAGACCTTTGTTGTATTTGGTATTAAAGATCACATCACAGATTTTGGAGTAGTCAGACTTGTCACCAATAAAATCAATGTTATTCGTATCGATAACGAGGAAATTGAGATCTTGTTGTTGTTTGAAGAATGAAAAATAACTATTCTGAATTTTCAAAAGATAATCTGCTGTTATGTCTTGTTCATAATCCCGACCTCTCATTTTGATGTTGTCTAATAATTTGTCCACATCTGAATGGAGATAGACATATAAATCGGGTTTAGGTAAAGAGTTGTAAATGATGTGAAAGAATTGACTGTACAGCTTATATTCATCATCTTGAAGTGTCTGTTTTGAGAAAATCAATGACTTCATAAAGTAATAGTCAGCAATGGTGAACGATTTGAATAAATCTTGTTCGCTCAATTCATTTTTTAATTGATTGTATCTATCGGCCAAAAATGACATTTCGAGAGGGAATGAATATTTCTCAGGCTCCTCGTAAAATTTAGGTAGGAAAGGGTTATCCGCAAACTGCTCCAAAATGAGTTTTGCATTGAATTCTGAAGCTATCTTGCTTGATAAAGAGGTTTTTCCGGCACCTATATTTCCTTCGATGACGATAAAATTATAATCCATTAAATGTGTGTTTCTGATTTGGACTCGTAAAAATATAAAATGCTGTTTAAATAATAGACTTTTTAAAAAAAAGAGTAGCCATTGTTGATAAAAAGATCAAAGTGGCTACTCCTGTATATTCTTGTTGATATGCTTTAAGTTATTTTATATCAGGGCTTATATTCATGTTGTAAAAGATGAATGACCAGATATCTGCATATTCCTCAATTTGCTTTGATGTTGGCATGCCAGCACCATGGCCTGCATTCGATTCTATTCTTATTAGAATAGGTTCTTCACCCTTATATTTTTCTTGCAGAGTGGCCATATATTTAAATGAATGAGCTGGCACCACTCTGTCGTCATGATCGGCAGTTGTTACCATTACAGCAGGGTAAGCTTTATTTTCGATATTGTGAATAGGAGAGTACTTATAGAGATAATTAAACATCTCTTCGTTATCCTCACTGGTTCCGTAATCGCCAGCCCAAGCCCAACCAATTGTGAATTTATGATAGCGAAGCATATCCATAACACCAACTTCGGGAATAGCAACCTTAAACAGATCGGGACGCTGATTGATAACAGCGCCTACAAGTAAGCCTCCATTTGAACCACCTTTTAATGCTAGTTTTTCAGGATTGGTATATTTATTTTCAATTAGGTATTCAGCAGCTGAGATACAATCATCAAATACATTCTGCTTTTTCATTTTTGTACCAGCCTGATGCCAATCTTCGCCATATTCGCCACCACCACGTAAATTCGCAACAACGTAAACACCGCCATTTTCTAACCAAACTAAACGTCGAGGTGTGAAGTAGGGCGTTAAACTGACGTTGAATCCACCGTAGCCATATAGTAAACATGGATTATTTCCATCCAATTGAGTTCCTTTTTTGTAGATAATAAACATAGGAACTTTAGTCCCATCCTTACTTGTGTAGAACTTCTGTTCTGTTATAAAATCCTCAGGATTGAAATTGATTTTTGGCTGATAAAATATTTCTGATTTCTTTGTATCGAAATTGTATTTGTAGGCAATTTCGGGTGATGTGAACGATTCGAAACTATAAAAAGCCGTTTTCTCATCCTTCTTTCCAGAGAAACTTCCAGCTGTACCAATTCCAGGTAGATCAAAATCATATTCGAAGCTACCATTCAAATTTAGAATTTCGATTTTTGAATAAGCATCCTGCATGTAAGTGGCTATAATTTTGCCACCCGCAAGCTTTACGCCACTCAAAACATTCTCTTTTTCAGGAATGACGTCTTTCCAATTTTCTTTTGATGGATTTTTAACATCAACAGAAACTAAACGGTATTTCGGGGAACCATTATTGGTATACATCAATAGGCTACCATTTACATCATCAATAATATTGTGATCGAAAGTTAATTCGTCCGTAATCAATTTAAAATCGGCTCCTTTTTTATCCAGTTCTTTAAAATAAAGTGCATTCCCATGTGAGGCAGACATGGCCGATAGAATAAGGTATTTCTCATCATCGGTAACAGAAGCTCCATATAAACGTTTCGGGAATTTTGAATCCTGATAGATGAGTTCATCTTCAGATTGCTTGTTGCCTAGCTTGTGATAATAGACTTTATGGTATTCATTAGAGTTCGATAATTCGGTACCTGCCTTTGGAGCATCGTAAGCACCATAGAAGAAACCATCTTTATACCAGGAAACGCCTGAGAATTTAATCCACATTAAATGATCGCTGATATCTTCACCAGTAGCAATGTTTCTTACAAATACTTCGTTCCAATCCGACCCTGATCGAGCAACTAAATAAGCTAAGTATTTGCTATCGCTGGAAACAGATATCCCTGCAAGTGCAACCGTTCCATCATCAGATAATTGGTTTGGATCGAGTAGAACACGAGCTTCATCTTCAAGTTTTGATTGGACGTATAAAACGGATTGGTTTTGTAAACCATCGTTTCTATAGTGGAAATACAAGTCGCCTTTTTTAAAGGGAACACCAACCTTAGGATAGTTCCAAACTTCGGTAAGTCGTTCTTTTATCTTTGCTTTGAAAGGAATTGCATTTAGGAAGTCATCAGTCACCTTGTTTTGCTCAACAACCCAAGCCTTTGTTTCTTCCGAGTTATCGTCTTCTAACCATCGGTACGGATCGGCAACTGTGGTGTTGAAATAAAGATCAGTGGTGTCAACTTTTTTTGAAATGGGGTAGTTCATTTTTGTTCTTTCGTTGGAACAGGAAACCATTATCGAAATGCAAAATAATGGCAAAATAAGTTTCTTCATGATTTGAACTTAAGGATTAGAAATAGAGTTTAACTCGGGTTGCATCAGTATTATTCATAGATTAATGATCTGAATAAAAAATGATTGTCTTAAAGTTAGAACTATAAATCTAATATCTCAATACAATGTTTGGAACGATATTTAGCGCTGTTCTTATTGTTTTGAATACTAAAGCTGTTTTCCTGTTCGGGCTTGGTGCTTATCTTTTCTAGCTCCTAGTACATTTCCAATCACCATGCCTACACCTGCACACAAGAAGAATACGTGGGGATTGAAACTGTAGAATGTTCCGTAACTCACTAGTAATCCAAAGGCCACCCCGACTATGGTGTAAATGCCAGAGTAGGTATAGGTGAAATGATGAGCTTGGTATACTTGGTGTGCATCTTTTAGATGCTTGATCAGTTTTTCAACCCTTTTTTCGTACTCGCTTCTATTCACACCAGATTTGTTTATCAGGCGATCGAGATCGTTTACAATTTTCTCCAATTCGATTTTAGCATGCTTACAATCCAAACAATTTTTGTGTTTGGTATTATCAAGTAGTGCAGCTATTCGCTTTAGCTTTTCGATTTGATAAAAACGATAATCCTTAACAGAGATATGTTCGTCAATTTGATTATCAATGTTATTGTTGATGCTGTCGAGCCAGGAGTTTTGCATAGAATAAAAATATTTTGAGCAAATTTAGTGAAATAAAAAGAGAAACGTTCATGCCTTTTTCTTAAGCTTTTAGGCCTTTAGAATATATGTTTTCAATGATTTTATGGATATGCTTTTACTTAGTTGTATGATTGGGATTTACCTACTACCTTTGCCTATTCAGAAAAAATAGAATAATAAGTAGAAAAATGGCAAAGCAAAGACAAGAAATGTTGTTCGGGATTAGAGCAGCAATGGAAGCGATTAATAGTGAAAAAGAAATTGAGAAGATATTGATTCGTAGCGGTCTTGCTGGACCATTGTACAATGAATTTTTCGAATTGGTTCGTACAAAAGATGTGCAATATCAATTTGTTCCAAAAGAAAAGATTGATGCACTAGATCAAAGGAACAATCAAGGTGTTATTGCTATAATTGCTCCAATTGCTTATCAGGAAATTGAAGATGTATTGCCAGAGATTATGGTTGGAGGTAAAATTCCTTTGATCTTAGTGCTTGATCAGATTACTGATGTTAGAAACTTTGGTGCCATTGCTCGTTCTGCTGAATGTGCAGGTGTTCAGGCGATTATTATCCCTTTCAAAAATTCGGCTAAGGTAACGCCAGATGCTATTAAGACATCGGCTGGTGCTTTATACAATATCCCGGTTTGTAGAGTGCAAAACTTAAAAACTTTGGTTCGTACTTTAAAGCAAGAAGGTATTCGTATTGTTGCAGCTACCGAAAAGGGAGATAAGGTGTATACTGAGGCTAATTTGACTTTGGCAACCGCTATTATTATGGGATCAGAGGATGTTGGTATTGAAGAATCTTTATTGCGTCTTGCTGATGAACAAGTGAAGATTCCAATCTTAGGTTCAATTGAATCTTTAAATGTATCAGTTGCTGCTTCGTTAATGATTTATGAGGCTGTTAGACAAAGAAGTTTGTAAGTACTAGGTCATCTGACCATGCAAGATATTCCAACAAAAAAGTCATTCGATATTATATCGAATGACTTTTTTTATGACTGAATTTATTTTAATTAAAGAGATTTATTTGTGCTCTTTAGATTCATATTTTCTATAGTTGTAATAAGCCGCTGCACTCAATACGATAAGAATTCCAACCGTGTAATACACCCAAGATGGAACAGGAATTGGATCACCTTTTGCGTAAGAGTGAAGTCCTGCGAGGTAATAGTTTACTCCAAAGTAAGTCATGATGATAGAACTATAGGCCCATACAGATGCAAGATTGAAGGTGAAGATTGATTTTAAACCAGGAATGTAGCGCATATGAAGAACAAAACTGTAAACCAGAACGCTCACCAAAGCCCAGGTTTCTTTTGGGTCCCATCCCCAATAACGTCCCCACGATTCGTTGGCCCAGATACCACCTAGAATAGTTCCAATAGTTAGACTATATAAACCAATAATCATGGTCATTTCGCTAATTCGACTTAACTCAACAACTGTTGTATCAATTCTAGTTTCATTTTTTTTGTTTTTCAAGACTATTAATAGGAGGCTTATCATTCCAAGAATAGTTGCCAAAGCAAGGAAGCCATAGCTACCTGTTATAATTGCAACATGAATGGTTAACCAGTACGATTTTAAAACAGGAACCAAGTTGGTTATTTCAGGACTCATCCATGATAAGTGAGCTACAAATAAAGTAAGACCAGCTAATACCGAAGTTGCTGCCAAAGCAAACTTCGATTTACGGGTAAATAAGAATCCCGCAAGAAGACAGGCCCAAGCCACATAGGTCATCGATTCAAATCCATTACTCCAGGGAGCACGACCCGCGATATACCAACGAGCACCTAAACCAATGGTATGCATTAAAAAGGCAACACTTAGAATGATAAATGCAATGCGGAATAACCACTTGATTGACATTTTAGGTGTTATAATCTTCGCAACTAATGCAATAATTAGAATGAAACCAATAAGAAGGTAGTAAGGGAATAATTTTTTGAAAATATTGATATTGTTGTAAAGAATCTCAGTTTTGATTTTAGTTGCCGATGGCATCACTTCTTTACCATAGGTATTCTGATATTTCTTGATCCCATTAATATACATATCTGCTGAGTCGTAATCATGAGCTTTAAGAGACTGACTAAGCATTAATATCGACTTCTTAATGAATAATGAATCTTCACCTTGAACATGAATAGGCTCCTTTGGATGGTACCATGCATGGTTTTTATCTTTAGGATCGGGGAATAGTTTTAGAAACTCACCTGTAAATACCATATAACTAATATTTACTCTTTCGTCAACCGAGATAATCTCCTTGTCGTAAGCAGTTCGATTAGCGGGCTTACGAGAATAGGCATCCTGAACTTTTTTTCCCAGTTTGTATTGGCCTCTTATATCAAGGAAATTGGCAAAACTTGCATATTTTCCACTTGCTCCAATCTCTCGAATTAAGTCAGGGTTGCTAACCTTTATAAGTGGTGTTTCTTCCCAGTTCTGAGGATCGATAATCATACTCAGGAATACTTGATCAGCATTAAGACCATCAATACGACTCTTTTTACTGATTTTGCGAATAACCTCACTGGCTAAAGTATTGATCGGTTCGAATCGCCCTGTTTTGTCTTGAACAACCAACTCTCCAAAACTCTTTGCTTGCTCTAATGGCACTTCTATTCTGTTTCCATCTTGAGCATAAGTTGTAACACTACCTCCCAAGGCTAAGATTAGAATAAGAATTGTTTTCAAACTTTTACTTTTCATCTGACTCAAAGCTTTAAAACGAGTTCCAGATGCTATTAGTGACCAAACCATACCTACAATCATTAAGAAATAACCAAAGTAAGTCACCATCATTCCCCACTGATCGTGATTAACTGAAAGTACTGTACCACCCTCGTCGGTATCATATGATGATTGGTAAAAGCGAAAGCCCTGATGTTTTAAAATATTGTTCATATAGATACGGTAATCTTTCTTGATGGAACTTAAAGTGTCAATCAAAGTTACTTCGCTGGCAAAAGAAGATGGACTCATAGAACCAGGATAGCGTTCAAGCTGAAAATCGTTGAGCTTAATAAAGAAAGGCAAGTTTAAATATTTTGAGCCATAAGAAACGGTAACATTTAAACCATTAATTTGTGTTGTTTCTGGTGTTCCTATATAGTCTTTAAAACCTTTTACGATCAATTCTTTTTCTTGCTCTCCACTTTTAACATCGAAAACTAGAACCGTTGGTGCTTTTTTATCCTGTGTATTTATATATTTGTATTTAGCAGAAGGGTAAAAATCTTTAATGATTAAACGAATACCATTAATTTCGTACAGCTTCCTAGGTCCAATAGTGTACCATTTGTTGCTTTCCATTTGAACACCTTCTCCACCCATCATATTCAACTCTTTAATCGGGTAGGGACTCTTTATTCTTAAACTATCGGAATAAGAGAAGTTAGTGGCGAGTTCAGTCTCTTTTTCGCCAAATGAAAATAGATTTTCACCAAGCACTTTATTGCTGTTATAATCAAGACTGAATGTTTGCATGCCTTGCATTTTGTTTTCTGTTGTTGCAGCAAATGTTATCACAGGTATGCCACCTGCCTCTTCAATAAGACTGGTTGATGCGTTTGGAATATAATGTTTAAGACTGACTTTAATGTCCTTGTCATTAAGCGATAGTTTCTCATTTAGGCTAACATTACTCAATGCGCTCATATTGAATTTTACAGATTCCTCTGTTTTATTGCCATCCTCTTCAACTATTATATCTACATAGCTATCGGTGCTGGTAATTTGGCTTGTGGCCTTTCCTTCGCGGATATGCATACTACCTTCGTAACCTACATAGCGAGTAATTCCAGATCCTAAAAGAATAACGATGAACGCGACATGGAAGAGTCCCATTGACCATTTTTCTTTTTTGTAGAGTTTATACCTATAGATGTTAGCAGCAAGGTTTACTGTAATTAAAAACAGTAATATTTCGAACCAGGCTGCATTGTAAACAACAGCTTTTGCAGCTTGAGTCCCAAAATCATTTTCAATAAATGTGGCTGCACCAATAGAAATCGCAAAAATGGCAATCAAGGTGCCCATCATTTGCATAGAAAAGAGAAAGTTAAGTAGTTTTTTCATAAGTTGTATGTGTAATATAACCCATTGAGGCTTATTGGGGATAAAAACGTCTTTTTTAAATTAACGACTTGAAGATAAGATTTTCCATGTAAATTAAACTATAGGTAAACGATAATTCGAGTATAAAAGGTCTAGTTTAGAATATCTAGCTCCTAAGTCGACAGAATGCTTATTAAGAACGGAAATGAATTAACAAACGCTAGATATGAGCAATTATTTTAGAAACGATTGATAATCAATGAGAGGAAAAAGA
>NZ_JBFFKR010000124.1:0-9710 GCF_041555295.1 Ancylomarina sp.
CGCTAGAAACAATGATACCAAGAGTAGTGCGGGCGATAAGTTCGAAACAGGTCGCGAGATGATGCAGATTGAGATTGAAAAGAATGAAGTTTTGCTGAATCAGACAGCTAAAAATCGAAAAGAACTTGCACGAATCGACATTACAAAAGAATTTAATAAAGTTGCTTTTGGTAGTCTTGTGGAAACAGATAAAGGGACTTATTTTATATCTATTGGCATTGGCAAAATTCAAATTGATGATGAAATTTGTTATGCCATTTCTCTAGCTTCCCCAATTGGAGGTTTGTTAAAAGATAAAACTGTTGGCGATGAGGTTCAGTTTCAGGGGAGAGTATTTACGATAAAGGAAATTGTTTAAATGATCCTGATTTAATCTGTCAATAATTTATCTGCCTTCCAATTTTTCGGATTATCTGCAATATATACTGAAATTCTATCGAACGATTGTTCATTACGGATAATGTGTTCCCAATAATTGCGTTGCCACAATCGTTTATTGAACCGTTTCCAGTTTTGTGTTTTCACCCCGTGAATATATGCATTGGTTGTCATGGTTTTAAACCAACCAATGGCATCGCCAATTGTGGCATTGTATATTTTATTTTCCATCCCGTACGTTACGGGTTCGGGGAAACCACGTATCGGATGACCACGTAGGGACATCCCTACGTGGTCGCCCGATACGTTATTGGTATTATCCGATACATTATTATTGTTATCCCGAACATTTTCAATAATACAATGAAAATGGTTGGGCATAACCACCATTTGATGGCAAATTTTATCGGGGTATTTATTTTCCAATTCCTGATACCATTTTGCAATCATTTTACCCGCATCATTCAATACCATTTCACCCTGAATAACCTCACCAAATAGATGAACCCTATCCTGGCAGCAAATCGTAATAAAATACAACCCTTGCTGCGAATAATCATAGCCTTTTAATCGGATTGATTGGCGATTGGGAAAGTCTGTGTCTTTTTTATTATTCATTTTAATGATGAAAATATAAAGGTGGTGTGAGAGGTTCTCCGCTAGGCTAATAGCCTAGCGGCAGCCTACTCGATTACCAACCGTTTATTGTTCATTTACTCGGGCGTAACCTAGAGTTTCTAAATCTTGAATACCGTTTGTCAAATAAGTTGTACCATCGCTGATTACGTATAAATTGTCACAAATATCAACTATATGTTTGTACATATGGTCTGTGATTATTATTCCTTTATTTTCTTTTTCTCTTAAAATCAGTCTCTTGATTGTATCTATATGCAAAGGCATAACTTGAGAAAAAGGTTCATCTAGCATGCAAAATTTAGTTTCAGAAACCAATATTATATAAATCTCAATAATACGTCTTTCTCCTCCTGATAAATCACACAATTTAGACGTGCGAAATTTTTCAAGTTCAGGAAAATAGATTATCAAGTCGGCAAAATCTAGATTAAAATCATCGAAAATTCTTTTAATCTTTAAAGAGCTAGGTATAAATCTAGTTTGGGGTAAGTATTTTAAATCTTTGGGAGAGCGATAAGTACTAATTAGAGAATCACCATTTATTCGAATTGATTTATCATTGGGAATAAGTTCTCCAAACAATATCTTCATTAAGCATGATTTTCCTGTTCCATTTCTCCCTAATAGTCCAGTAATTTTCCCCGTTTCACTTTTCAAATACACATTTTGAAAAATTCTTTTCGTGTCGAATTCCAAAATAACACTGTCAACTTCAAGTGTATTTATCATTTAATCTTTAATGTTAGAATTACTAATATCAGAAATAGGAACATATCAAAAGTTAGAGCCGGAATCCACAAATGTTTTTTTGTTAACCCTAGATTTTTATAGTAAAAAAACACATCCTTTTTGAAGTTGTGGATATAATAAAAAACCAAAGCGAGAGTAATGATCTTAAACCAAAACAATACTATAAAAGTACTAATCCCCCATTCGTAAATAATACTTAAACAAGATAATGTAATCATCAAGCTTGAAAATGCAAATGACTTATAAAATGTAAATACTAATCTCGTTGTTCTCATAAATTGTTGGTAACTTATTAGTATATGCACTTTATAAGTGCAACTATTTTAAATATCTCGTGATTAAAAGTGAATAATTCATATTATATAGATCAGTATTGTTCACTTTTTGGTGGTGTAACCCGTTTCCTGTTTTGCAAAAACTTGAACACAACAGCTCACGAATTTACTAATTAGGAGTAAACATCAAATATAAATACTGTAAAATATTTTGGGGAATTATTATAAATAGTAGAGTAGGCATGGGGTATTTGTGATAAAAAAACACCCCAAGCTTTCGCTTAGGATGCCTTAGGTCTAGTTGTGTGTTATCATTATAAAAAATTGAAACCCATTGCTTGCATTCCTACTCCTTACAGGCTAATGGATATTACTTACAGTCGAATTAATCCCCTTACACCTGAAAAATATGTTCTTACGGTTAAATTGATGCTCCTTACAGGTAAAATACACGCCTTACAGGTATTTTGGTATTCCTTACAGGTAAATTATGCTCCTTACAGCAAACAGGTCAACTATCGCAGGGGTTTCAGCTCCTATTGCTCTTCGATATTTTCTTTCTTTGTTTTTCTGGAGTTGCGCATATACTCACTCGAATATCGCTTTTGTTTTTCTTCATTGTTCCAAAAGGCATATTTGCCATAGGCACGAATTTCGTCAACCAATTGTTTCAGGTAAGTGTAAGCTCTGTCGCGCATTAGTTTTTCCGGTCTGTTTCTGCTGTTTTTTACTCCATCTACCTGGTTCATCAGGTCTACCAAATCGAGCGATAGCTGTTTGGCGCGCTCCGTTTTAGTCGCATCAAAAAGTATAGCTGTTAAAGGTTCAGGATATTGTTGTGCAAAAGCAGGGTAATCGCTCAGGTCCTGAATCAAATCCATATTGCCGCTACCATCCACTATGTTCGATAGTTTTTTCAGAATATTGGGATGGTTTCGGTAGGCAAACTGAAAATCGTACTTTAATTCGCGTTGCAAAAGTCTGCCTTCATCAATTTTCTCTTCCCACTGCTGCGTGCTTGTTAGTGCCGATTGATAAACAGCAGTCCATGCCGATTGTTTATTTTGCAGAAATTTAGCTCTTGGTGTAAGCTCCTGAATTTTATTTTCGCTAAGTCCTTTAGCCAAAAGCGCTACTATGTCTTCCATTGCATTTTGATGAAGTTCTCCGGCCTCACCAATGGTTATGTCTACGGGAATAGTCGGCGAAATAATTTGGTCTTCAGGAATTTCAAGAACCAATTCATCAATCGTTTTTGTTGCAGTTTCATCAGTCATTTTTAGAAGTTTTAGGGTTGAAATATCAACCGTTTATATAAATAAAAATCGTTTGGATACTGAAATTAGAAAATATATTGTAAAAGACAATAGATATAGAGAAAGGATTTTTATCATAATTTATGATAAAACTGCAAAACCGTTGTATTTGCAGGGGTTTAACTGAAATTAAAAATTATGGATAAACAATATTTTTATTGTGCTATATTTTTAGCTTTCTTAAAATGTTGAGTTGGTATTAAATACCGATTAGCATGATCATCTGATTCGAGAAAAATAAAAGAAGCCACTAACATGTTAATGAGCTTGCTATTAAATTAGGCAAATGGACACAAATTAAATTTGTGCTAATTTGAGAAATCTGTGGATAAAGTTGTTTCGAAATTGAATTGGTAAAATTCGAATTGATAATCAAACTTCTTATGCCTTTTCTCTGGCATCGCCAATTGTGGCATTGTATACTTTATTTTCCATACTAGACGTTCTTCGTTATGTGGTCAAGCAATACGTGGTTGTTTGGAACGTTTCCCATAGAATAATGAAAAATATAAACTAAGATTCACACTGTCTATTTTGAAAGTGCTTAGGGTAAGCTTTTTTAACTTTTGTATCTTATTGCAAAGCACAGCTTTATTAACCAATTGTGTCGTTTCAATTCGGTACTATTTTTGTGGTAATAAAGCTTTTAACTATTAAAGCCTGAAGTGATGAAGAAATTGATGTTTGTTTTGATGATTAGTTTACTTATTGGCTGTACAGATGATGATACCTATGTTTACTACGATCATCATCATCAAAATAGTGTTGTATTGCTACAAGTAAATTACACAGATTATGAGTTTGAAGGTGGCACGGAGCTGTTTTTGCATTCGGAGTTTAACGATTCGGATACTCTGCCTATTCGTGTAGATTATGTGTCTCCAGGAGATTTTGGTAGCTTGGGTTTGTATTACGAACCTAAAAGTGAGCCGATATTCAAAGGAACGATAATTTGGAGTGGTACTGGGGAACGTATGTATCCGTATAGTTTATACCACCCAAGAAAATTCTTAATGCTGCAGGATTCTATTGATATGCCTGATAGTGATGATTTTCAAATTCTTTTCCCAGAGGAGGGTGTAAATTATCCTTTGGATTCTATTTGGAATTCTATTAGTCATTTGGCTATTGTTTCGAGATACCTGGAAAGTGGCAAGAAAGTTGGCGTATTCCGTTATACTCGTAGTGTAGGTGCGGGAAATCCTAATGAATGGGATTGGTATGTAGTTATGAATACGCAACCAGAAAAATAAACTTATAAGTCGATAAAAAAAAGTGCTCTGTAATCGGGGCGAATTGTAATTTTAACTCAAAAAGAAAAGCCGGTTTCATTATGAAACCGGCTTTAAATATATTTCTAATCAGTTTATCTCAACTGAGCGCCTAATTGTTTTTCGTAGCTTTTGATTAGCTTTTGCATGATTTTATCAATCTGCTTGTCAGTTAATGTTTTTTCAGTATCCTGAATGATGAAACTCACGGCATATGATTTTTTATCAGCACCCAATTGCTCATCGATGTAAATATCGAATAGAGAAACAGATTTTAATAGGTTTTTCTCACAGTTGAAAGCGATGGTCTTGATTTCAGCAAAGCTTACGTTTTTGTCAATCAAAAGAGCCAGGTCGCGCTTAACTGAAGGGTATTTCGCTATTGGTACGTAGTTCACCTTGTTTTTAGTGGCTTCAGCCAAAAGTGTTTCCCATTTGAAATCAGCATAATAAACAGGAGTGTCAATGCCAAAATTCTTTAGCAATTTACCATTAACCATACCCATTTCAACCAATACTTTTTTCTTCACACCGTAAGTTAAACCTTCAGTGAAAATATCGCTCTCCATTTCATTAATTCTAAGCTTCTCAATATTGAAACCTAAACGTTTTAGAAGATTCTCAGTATAAGCTTTCATATGGAAGAAAGAGGTAGGCTCTTCCTTAAGATTCCAGTTTGTAGATGCTTTTGCACCACACATAAATAGAGATAAGTGCTGATTCTCGAAGTAGTTATCTACTGGATTCTCATTCTCCTCGTTTACGATATGGTGGTACGATTTACCGAACTCGTAGAGCTTAAGATCTGCATTCTTACGGTTGATATTATAGGCTACAACTTCTAAACCACCAAATAATAATGATTGACGCATGGCATTAAGATCAGAACTCAAAGGATTCTTAATACGAACCGTATGATCTTCTTCGATGCTCTCTAAACCTTCGTAATAGCTAGCTTTAGAAAGTGAGTTATTCATGATCTCGTTGAAACCACCATAGCTAAGCATATCCGAAAGCATATTCTTAAGCTTGTGCTCATCAGGTTTTGGAGCATAACTTAAAGAAGCATTTACCTTGTTAGGCACTTCAACATTGTTGAAACCATAAATACGTAAAACTTCTTCAACGATATCAGCCTCACGTGTTACATCAACACGGTAAGGAGGTACCAATAAACTCATTTGATCGCCATCAATTTTGTCCACTTTAATTTCTAAAGCTTCAAGAATTTTGATGATGGTTTCTTTGCCGATTTTCTTTCCAATTAAACCTTCAATTTTAGCAATATTAGCTTCAACCTTAAAGTCTGCAATTGGGTTTGGGTAAATATCAATTAGATCTGATGAAATGGTTCCACCAGCAATTTCTTTAATTAAAAGGGCTGCTCTTTTCAAAGCATATACCGTGTTGTTAGGATCGGTACCACGCTCGAAACGGAAAGACGCATCGGTATTTAAACCTTGACGACGAGCCGTTTTACGAACATATACAGAATCGAAATAAGCCGACTCAAGGAAGATGTCAGTTGTTTCATTACTTACTCCTGATTCCAAGCCACCAAAGACACCTGCGATACACATTGGTTGTTCAGCATTGCAAATCATCAAGTCGTTTTCGTGCAATTCACGTTCTACCTCGTCAAGTGTTGTAAACTTGGTTTCAGCAGGTAATGTTTTCACGATAACTTTTCCACCTTTTACATTAGCGTAATCGAAAGCGTGCAATGGTTGAGCGGTTTCAAACAACACATAGTTGGTAATATCCACAATGTTGTTGATTGGCTTAAGTCCGATAGCCTTTAAACGGTTTTGTAACCACTCTGGCGATTCAGCTACTTTAACACCACTAATGCATACCCCTGAGTAACGAGGACAAGCCTTTTCGTTCTCAACAATTACTTCGATAGCTGTGTTCGTATTTTCTACTTTAAAATCCTCAACCGATGGAATTTTATAGTCGATATCTTTTTGTTGTTTCAGGTAAGCTGCTAAGTCGCGAGCTACACCAATATGACCAGCACCGTCAATACGGTTAGGAGTCAAGTCAATTTCAATGCAAGTGTCGTCCTCAATATTGAAATACTCTTTAGCAGGCATTCCCACGGTAGCATCACCATTCAATACCATAATACCATCGTGACCTTGGCCTAAACCAATTTCATCTTCGGCACAAATCATTCCCAAAGACAGTTCGCCTCTGATCTTCGATTTCTTAATCACAAAACTCTCATCGCCATCGTATAGAACAGTTCCCACTGTGGCTACAACCACTTTTTGCCCGGCAGCGATGTTTGCAGCACCACACACAATTGGTAACAACTCCTCCGAGTTTACATCAACTGTGGTTATATGTAAGTGATCAGAACCTGGATGTGGAATACAAGTTTTCACTTCTCCAATTACCAAGCCTTCAAGGCCGCCTTTTATTGATTGGATATTTTCAATACCACCAACTTCAAGACCAATTTGAGTTAAAATGTTATCCATTTCAGCAAGCGTCAAATCTACATCGATGTAGTCTTTCAGCCATTTGTACGATATCTTCATTATATGAGGGTTTTATTCTGATAATTTCATTGATTGGGAAAATAAAGACTGAGCCAACTTGTCATCAGAAATGTGAGATGGCCTCTGTAATCATCTATTTTCAAGCTTACAAAAGTAGGAATTTTACGGCAAACAACAAGCAGAATTTTTAATATGCATTTGTTCTATCTTCAAGCATAATTCGATATCTTTGTCTGTCTTACAAAATACATCGAAATGAATCATACAAATAATAAACCTCTGATACTGATTACCAATGACGATGGCGTTAATGCTAAAGGCATTAAGGCTCTTTACGAGATGGTTAAGGGGCTAGGTGAAATTTATATTGTGGCGCCAAATCGTGCCAATTCGGGTAAATCGAATTCCATAACGGTTGAAGTGCCTATTCGTGTCCGTAAGATAAGAGAAGCGGAAGATGTGAAGGTCTATTCCTGTAAGGGTACTCCTGTTGACTGTGTTAAGTTGGCTTTAAATAAAATTGTTCCACGTCAACCCGATTTTCTTGTTTCAGGGATTAATCATGGTGCAAACACATCGGTAAGTGTTCTGTATTCTGGAACTATGGGAGCAACCATAGAAGGCTGTTTAGCTGGAATTCCTTCAGTTGGTTTTTCTTTAGACAGTTTTGAAGGTAAGGCTGATTTTTCTCAATGTATTAAATATGGTCGTAAGATATTTGAGAATGTGGTGAAGAATGGTTTACCCCGTAGTATTTGTTTAAATGTGAACTTTCCTGAGGGCGATATTAAGGGCGTGCGTGTTTGTCGTCAGGCTGATGGCATGTGGAAAGAAGAATTCGATCATCGCAAAGATCCTTTTGGTGTTGATTACTATTGGTTAACTGGGCAGTTTAAAAATGCGGAACCTCATGCTGATGATACCGACGAAAGTGCGATTAAAGATGGATATGCTTCAGTTGTCCCAACTCAGATTGATATGACAGCTCATCATGTTCTAGAAAACCTTAAAACTTGGGATTATGAAGTCATTGATTAATAATTCTTACGTTGGTGCTATTCTTGGGTTGATTGTGCCCATTCTGTCAATCTTCATTGCTTACTGGGTAAATTCTCGTCATGATATGACTCTTTCTCAATTTATTGATGGGGTGTTGGTTCTTAAAATTTACGCCAAGATGATGGCTGTAGCCGTTTATTTTGGAAATGTGGTTTGCTTTTTTCTTTTCATCAAATTGGATTGGTTGAAAGCTGCCCGCGGAGTCCTTCTTGCAACAATCGTTTATTCATTTATTGTCCTTCTTTTCCGAGTTGGTCTGTGATGAATTGTGGATGTGACAATGTGCTGATAAGTTGATTTTGATAGATTTTAAGCTTGTTTCACTTTAACCTTTTTTCCTTTAACCTCTTTTCACTTTATCCTTTAACCTTGTTTTTATAAACTATGAAATATTACATCATAACAGGTGAAGCCTCTGGTGATCTTCACGCCTCAAACCTAATGAAAGAACTTAAGAACGAAGATGCTCATGCAGATTTTCGATTTTGGGGAGGTGACCTGATGCAGGCACAAGGAGGTGAGATGGTGAAGCATTATCGTGAAACGGCTTTTATGGGCTTCGTTACGGTATTGAAAAATCTGAAGACGATTCGCGCTAATTTCACCCTTTGCGAAACAGATCTTTTAGCTTTCGCACCTGATGTTTTAATTCTGGTTGATTACCCAGGCTTTAATCTACGAATGGCTGCTTTTGCCAAGAAGCATGGTATTCGGGTTCACTATTATATTTCACCTAAGATTTGGGCTTGGAAAGAATCGCGTGTTAAAAAGATTAAGGCTCATGTCGATCGCATGTTTACAATCTTTCCTTTCGAAACCGAATTTTATAAAAAGCACAACTACGAGGTTAGCTTTGGTGGTAACCCTCTTTTAGATGCTATAGAGAATCGAGATAACAAGGAGGAAAGCTTTGATCAATTTGTTGAGCGAAATAAATTACCTCACAAACCAATTATTGCTTTATTAGCCGGTAGCAGAAAGCAGGAAATTGAACGTATTCTTCCTGTGATGCTCAAGGTTGCAGATCGTTTTCCCGATTATCAGTTTGTCGTGGCGGCTGCACCATCTATCACTAAAGAGTTTTATGCATCAGTATCACAAAACAGCAAGCTAAGCTTCGTTTACGGACAAACTTACGATTTGTTACAACAATCTAAAGCGGCATTGGTAGCCTCAGGGACAGCAACTCTAGAGACAGCTTTACTTCGTATTCCTCAGGTGGTATGTTATAAAATGAGTGGGGGAAGTTTAGCCTACCGTTTGGGTAAAATGCTTTTGAATATCAAGTATATCTCTCTTGTGAATTTGGTTGTCGATAAGTTTGTTGTGAAAGAATTGATTCAGCAGTATTGTAATCCTCAAAATATCAGCGATGAGCTCGATTTGATTTTAAATGATGAAGCTTATCGTTCTCAGATGTTGGTAAATTATGAAGATTTGAGTCAGCATTTAGGAGGAGCAGGGGCTTCTGCTCGTTTTGCTAAAATGATTTATGAAGATGTCAAAGCAATTAAG
>NZ_JBFFKR010000125.1:0-9671 GCF_041555295.1 Ancylomarina sp.
CACATGTTTTATTGTTGCTCGATCCGTCTCACGCTCGTCGATATCAAAATGCTTTTTAAGAGATTTGATTAAGGGGGTTAGTTTCTCAAAACCATAATTTCGTGGATCAAAATCTGGTCTTTTCTTAATCAAAAGATTTCCAACATCACCTAGGAATGCCCAACCATCCTCATCAGCTATATCATCACCACTGGAAGCGACCAGGCTAATAATCTTTTTATCTAGTTTGTAAATCGAGGTCTTTTTCACCACTTCCTTCCTAGGCGCTTCATCAACAACTGAAGGCTCTGCAGAGCTCGAACTTTTAAGAATTTCAAGGTAAATGAACTTATCACAAGCTACAATAAACGGCATGGGTGTTTTTTGTTCTCCAAAGCCAAATACCTTCATACCTGATTCTCTTAATCTGATTGCTAATCTAGTGAAATCACTGTCGCTAGATACAATACAAAATCCATCAACTCTTTCGGTGTATAAAATATCCATGGCATCAATAATCATGGCTGAGTCTGTCGCATTTTTACCAGTAGTATAACCGTATTGCTGAATGGGTGTAATGGCATTCTCAAGAAGAACCGACTTCCATCCAGCTAAATTAGGCTTTGTCCAATCGCCATAAATTCGTTTAAAGGTTGGAACGCCATATTTGGCAATTTCTTCCATCATACTTTTAACATTCCGTGAAGGCACATTATCAGCATCAATTACAACAGCAAGTTTTAAATCATCTTTTGTTTTCATATAATCTATAATAAAGGAGTTATATCGCTCTGCTAATTAACACTTCACACGCGACCGTCTCTTAAAGTTAAGTTTAATGGCTTCAATTTCATTATTTAGCCAACATTTTTGAGCATATCATCTTCTATTTTAAGATAATCATGCAAGTAGTAAGGATTTTTTATAAATTTATTCCAATCTGCATAAAAAACACTTATCATCTGATCAAGCAATTGAGGATCGACATTTGCCTCATTTTTCTTTAAGTCCATGCAATATTTCAGAAGATTGTAACAAGCCGTAAACTGTCCACATGAAACCAAATTCTTAAGCCTCTCAACGTCTCTATCCTCTTCTGCGAACCAAAGAGTGGTGTCCATTTCACAGGCAATCTTAGCCGAATTATAAATCAATTCGCTTGGCTCATTTATTAGCTCTTCTTTTACATCCATTTCCTTTTCATCAGAATCACCCCTTTGGTACTGATCCTTGGTCAATTCATAAATCAAAGTCGTAATTCTTCTATTTTTCAAGCACTCATCTTTATAGAGTAAGTCATAATTCAATCGCCTGATTTGTTTCAAGAAGATATCACTAATCATGAGTAATGATGAGGTCCCACGTTCTTCAAACATTCTTTGTATCAAGCGAAGTTTGAGATTCTGAAATCGGATTAACTTTCCTTTCATGAATTTGGGAACGATCCCCATCATCCAAGTCCACAATCGCATCGATTTCTCCTCCATTTTACCGATAAAATACTTAAGAGCAACTGCAAAAAGAGCAAACATAGCCATTGCGCCTCCACCTATAAACAGCCCAACCGATGGCCTATTCATAAATCCAGATAGTAACAAAACAAAACTGATAATAAGTGGTAACCACAACCACCAACTAAGCTTCAATTTTTCCACCAAAAGATTAAATAACTGCTTAGGACTCTTAGACCAACCCATTCTTACCATTTCAATTTCAGAAGGCTCCCAGGCTTCCATGAAATAACTACCCACGTCGCAAACCATGATCAAATCATAAGATTCCCCCTCATTCACTCGTCTAGCATCAGCATTTATAATACTACCTATCCCTTGATTATCAACGATACCACCATCCATAATACCAACACCATTTTTAAATTCAGGCTGTGCCTTAAGAGCCTTATAAACTTTTGAGTTGTGATCACTCACATAATCATCAGGCATAAGCAAGGGTTCAAAACCTATAGGGAAACATGAAGAAGAAGCAATGGCATCTGCAATTTTTATATCATCGCTAATTTCATTTAAATGGCGATTATAAAGGCGGTAATTCCCAAAACGACCTGTGGTTTGAAATCGAAAAGCTAAGCCAAAAGAAAAATCAGTTGCATTAAAACAGATATCTTCCAGATGTGATTTATTTTGCTTTAAAAACTTAAAACTTTCATCAGTAAGCAAATCACTATAGGCGAGAGCAAAAGCGTTTATTAGTGAACGTCTTTTGTGTGAGGCCTTCCACAACTCATCAGAATCAAGCTTTTCAAGTGCAAGTCCTAAAAGCTTATCTTCATCAAGAATCTTGTAAAAATCACTATAAAAAGTCTCGAATCTACTCCCCTTTGCCATATAATAAGCATAAGTACCTCCCATTAGTGTTCCACCACTAACCGTACTTAATCCTTTCACGTGCTCCAATAATGTCTTATCCTTAAACGGAACTTGCTTTAGATAAGATAAAACACCCAAGCCAAAAGCTGAAGCTCGATAACCTCCACCACTAAAAGTAAGTGCTATATTTTCGAACAGGTTAATTTGAGGATATGAGTTCTTCTTTTCTTTTTCCATAGCAGTCTCTTTTATAAAGAATACGACATAAATTTAGGCTACGAGAAATGATAAACTCGCAGAATAAATTTAACAAGAAAAGAGAAGAGATCAATCAACTTAAAAAGAATTTCTTATGATTTATTCTTATCCAAATTGAATCTTAAAAGAAAATTGAAAGTGAAAGACCTTTTTTTCTTACTAATAAGATACACACCTAGAAGAATAAAGAGCATGCAAGCCAGATGAATAAACGTAATTTTCTCATTATCGAGGATACCCCACATAATCGCAAATATCGGAATGATATAGGTTACTGAAGAAGAATAAACTGCTGACGAATAACGAATCAAACTATTCATCAATAACATGGCAATAGCTGTTCCCACAATACCTAAACCTGCCAAAGCAAGTAAGTGAATTGGCCAAGAAGGGTTCTCAAGAACTGGAGCAAAATCAGTCGTCAATAAATAAATTAGAGCTGCTGGCCCGGTAAAGAAAAAAGCAAGAGAAGTAATTTGCATACCCGAAAGATGAGATAGTCTCGCCTTTACTTCGTTGATGTTAATGGCATAAAAACAGGTTGCTAGAACGATAAACAAAGCATATGAGTTAATATGACCAAACTCCATTCCATTACCTGAAGCAATCAAACCTATGGCTCCCAACAAACCCATCCCCAAACCCAAAACTTGAAATAATTGGAATTTTGTTCGGTGGAAAAACATACCTACAAGCATTGTGAACACCGGAGTCATGGAGTTCAACATACCAGCCAGTGCACTATCAATTTGAGTTTGTGCTTTAGTGAATAAAAAGGCTGGGATAAAACTTCCTATAAAACCTGCAACCAGTAAACTCTTTACATCCTTCTTCTTTAGATACTTCAGATTTTTTATTGAATAAGGTAATAGAACCAGAGATGCTAACAACATTCTAATTCCTGCTGCCTGATCATTGGTAAAACTCTTCAAGCCTATTTTCATCAAAATAAAAGAAGAGCCCCAAACAAAGGCGAGAATTAACAAAATAGTAAACTGAAACCAAGGCTTCTTCCAAATCATAGTGCAGAATTTTTTAAGTCCTGCAATATAGCTCAATTCGTAATACAAGGCATTTAAAATAATTAAGAAAAAGCTAGTTGGGCTAGATCTAACTAATATCATCAGACCTTTTTACCAATAATGAGTATATCCTTTCGATGATATAACAAGACGATGAAACTTAAAACAAAGGTTATGATTGCTAAAATTTAACAGGAACATAATATGAACTTAACAGCAGTCTTTGTGAGGATATCTAGATTTGAATAAAAAACAAATGGAACTATTTCTTTTAACATTCGGGGCTTTGTTCTCAATTATGAACCCATTGGGCACTGTTCCTATTTTTGTAGGACTCACACAAAACAACAGTAAAAAGGAAAGAGCGGGCATAGCTTTCTGGACATCATTTAATGTCCTCATCATCCTTGTATTCTCATTCTTTGTTGGGAAATATCTACTCAGTTTTTTCGGGATAAGTTTGAATTCACTAAAAATTGCAGGCGGTTTAATTATTACCTCATCAGGTTTTGCTTTACTAACTGGTAAGTTTTCGGAACACAAGGGTATGAAAAAATCACGAGTTAAGGACGACATTCATACCCGTTCGGAAATTTCATTAACACCCCTGGCAATTCCCATGTTAGCAGGACCTGGAACGATATCCTTACTCATTGCCTACAATCAAGAATACTCCAGCATGATTGATTGCATAAGCATTTTAGGATCTATTGTAGGCAGTAGTTTAAGCATATACCTCATCCTTAAATCGTCGCACTATATTGTAAAGATGCTGGGTGCTTCTGGTATTAATGCTCTTTCGAGAATTATTGGATTCATCGTTATTGCGATTGGTATCGAACTGATTATTGTAGCTGTATTAAGTATTTTAAAGTTGACTGGTTTCTAAACCAAATATAAGTAACACAATATGTAGAATGACGCAAAGACAGCTTTCTTAAATAACCACGATATGCCATTTTAAAATTAAACCAAGTCGGTAAAATACAGTACTGAACCATCAGGCTGATTTCTATGATTTTTATCTTTTAGAAGTAGATCTCATATAAGTAAAAATATAGCTTAATACTAAAGTATAATTCTAATCAAAATGAACAATTACCTCCTTCCTCCAAAACAAATCCCCCTCACTCTAATCCACAGCAAGCTTGCTGTGCTATAGTTCGGGCTCGCTGTGGAGCAGAGCAAGCTTGCTGCGCTCTGGAGCAAGGCTTTCTTATACCAAATTGAGCTTCCTCTGTATCGTAGCAAGCTTGCTACAATACAGAGGAAGCTGTTTTTGTTTCAGAGCAAGCTTGCTCTGAAACAAAATTGTCTTGCTGAGGAACAGAGGGAGTCCCACCTGGAACACAGCAAGCTTGCTCTGCTACGCAGAAATAGGATTTTATCTATTTTTAAGAATAAAAATAAGTGCACGGAACATAGTAAATAAGGAGGACGAATTCTCAATATCAATTCGTACTTATGGTATTAGTTAGACAGAATTGGGTCTAAAATAGATTTACACAACAAGTAAACCATTCTCACGCAAAATATTGATCGGTTTCGAATACCAAAATAGTTCGAAACTTTCAAACTCCTCTTCGAAACTTTCTTTAAGTGTTGCAAAAGTGAAGACTTCATCCTCATTTATGGAGAGGCGACCAAGGATGTCGAGGAACCACTCACCATGCTCCTTATCCATACTCACATCAACAGTTCCAGTTTTAGTGTGAAAACTCATTTCAAAGATTTCTCGGCTAATGCCCTTTTTCTTTTTGCTATACGAAGAAACCAACGGTAAACCTCCCAACCATATAATTTTTGCAGAGGATTTACTTATAAAAGGTTCTTCAGCCTGCAAGCAATTTTGAATAAAGCCACGCTTGATTGTCGTCCGTGGTATTTTGAAATCAAACCAATCCTGCAAAGGCAGATCAAAACCAATATCGTGCATGTAATTATAGAGGGATTTCTTAAGTCCGAAGCTAAATTTATCATGTTTGATTCCTGTTTTATCCTTAAACTGAATATCGTTATCGGCAAAGCTAATTTCATCGTATATAGGTTTCAAACCATAAGTTTCGGGAGCAAGACCAATGGGGCTGTGAGCTGTAAGGCCAAACTGATGCCAAAAACCCGACTGAACAATTCCGGCTTCAAACAACTGTCTGACCATCTCGAGACTATCAACCGTTTCCTGAACCGTTTCAGTGGGAAAACCATACATTAAATAAGCATGCACCATAATGCCTGCCTCTGTCAGGTTATTGGTAACACGAGCCACTTGCTCAACGGTTGTTCCCTTATTAATCAAAGCTAACATCCGATCCGAAGCCACCTCCAGTCCGCCAGAAACTGCAATACAACCCGACGCCTTTAATAGGGCACACATATCCTTAGTAAAACTTTTCTCGAAACGAATATTGGTCCACCAAGTTAGACTAAGCTTTCTCTTAATAATCTCGATAGCCACTGACTTCATCAAAGCTGGTGGTGCAGCCTCATCCACAAAGTGAAAACCTGTTTCACCCGTTTGAACAATCAGCTCTTCCATTCTATCGACTAAAGTAACAGCTGTTAACGGATCGAACGTTTTGATATAGTCCAATGAACCGTCACAGAAAGTACACTTGCCCCAATAGCAGCCATGAGCCATGGTAAGCTTATTCCAACGCCCATCGCTCCAAAGACTATGCATGGGGTTTGTGATCTCGATAACAGAAATATATTTATCCAGCAATAAGTCGGAATAATCTGGCGTCCCTAGATCTTCTTGCTTGTAATCTTTTAATGCAGAATTGTTCTTATAAAGCACATTACCATTTTCACATATAAAAGTGCGTTTCAATTCAACCACGTCTGATGGATTCGATAGTTGTTGCCAAAGCAAATCCAAAGGCAATTCTCCATCATCAAGTGTTATATAATCAACAAAATCGAAAACACGAGCATCGGTCAAACTTCTCAATTCTGTGTTAGGAAATCCGCCTCCCATTACGATTTTAATATCAGGGTAGTTCACTTTTACAAATTGTGCACAGCGGAAAGCACAATACAAGTTCCCAGGGAAGGGAACTGATATACAAAATAACTTAGGCTGAATGTCTTTCAATTTCTCGTCGAGAATACACAAAGTAATCTCATCGATATAAGTTAACTCCTCTTGAAGTTTAGCATGCAATTCGTCAAAGCTTGAAGCAGATCGTCCCAAGCGTTCAGCATAACGACTGAACCCAAAATTTTCGTCGATACATTCGATAATAAAATCAGAAATATCTTCCAGATAAAGTGTCGCAATATGCTTAGCCTTATCCTGAAAGCCCATCAGACCAAAAGCCGTTTCCATATCATCTGCCTGATCGAAACGTGAGGCTTGTGGCAGAAAATCCGAGGTGCAAATCTGACGAGCTAAACTTTGATTCTGCCCTTGTACAAAGGCAATAATCGGCTCTATGGTTTTCAGATAATCAAGCTTCAAAGCATAAATACGTTGCGCATTCTCCGAAACAATTGTGTCGTTTTCAAAAGCAAAATCAAACATCTCCTGCAAACTCTCTCGTGTGAAAAGAGCTAGAATAACTTCTATCCCCAAGTCCATCTGATATGATGAAATCCCCTTGGTATTAAAAAAGCCTTTCAGATAAGCAGTAGCTGGATAAGGTGTATTGAGTTGCGTAAAGGGAGGTGTTAAAAGGAAGATGTCTTTCACAGTAAAAAAATTTAAATCATATAGCTTTAGCTAATGCCAAAATTACAAGTATATGGAGAAAGTCACTTGCTTTCCACTTATTTATTATTACTCTAAAAAAAATAAGTCCTATTTAATAACTAATTGGGGTGAGATTTTCAAATGTTAGAATATCAACTGTTGGTTTCCGACAAAACCTGAGGTAAAGTGAAAATAAACTGACTCCCCTTACCGACTTCACTTTCTATCCATATTTCACCACCTTGCTTTTCCACAAACTCTTTACAAAGAATCAAGCCTAAGCCAGTTCCTTCTTCTTTCTCTGTTCCATGTGTTGAAACGTTTTTATCTATAAGAAACAGCTCATCAATTTTATTAGCTGATATACCAATACCCGTATCACTTACACTGATCTCAATAAATCCCTGCTTTTTTGATTGTTTAGCTGAAACGCTAACGGTTCCATTTTTCTCTGTAAATTTTATAGCGTTCGTTATTAAATTTCTCAATACGGTTTGCAGCATATTTTTATCTGCATAAACAGATAGGTCTGCTTTAGTCTTTTCAGACAACCCAATATTCTTATTTTCTGCGGCGGGTCGAGATAACAAAACGATTTCATGAATTAATGTTTTGATTTTTATCTCTTTCGGCGAAAATGTAATTCGACCAGTTTGTGAACAAGACCATGTTAATAAATTATCCAACAACAAATAGGTGTTTTTTGAACTGGTATTTAACGATTCGATAATATCTTTACGTTCTTCATCATCGAAACTATTGTAATTTTTTAACAGGATATCAGTATAACCCAACAATGAATTGAAAGGGCTTTTTAGATCGTGTGCAATAATTGAAAAAAACTTATCTTTAGTTTCATTGCTGGTTTTTAATGATTGTAAGGCTCTATTTTGATAATATTGAGCTTTTGCTAGCTTCCACGAAAGGAATAACAAACCCATCAATAAAAAGACCAAGAATAAAGCAACATATCTACGAAATTCGTTGCTCTTAGAGTAGAGGGCATCTGAAGGTATATAAGACACTATTTTCCAATAATAGTTCCTTAACATCAATTGAGTTTCACTTGGTAAAGATGCTATTTCTACACCCATAGCAGATTTTTGACCTTCAAGTAATGGGTAGATGGTTTTAAAGGTAAACAGCCCCTGTGGCGTTTCAAATTGTGAAGAGTTTTCATCTTTAATTCTGTTCCAGATATCAGCATACAGATTCGAAAAAGTCAAGTGTTTTTTATCTTCATACATAAAACCCCATTCATTTTCGGGAATTGGCCCTTTTAGCCAATATCCTTCGGAATTTAATAACATCACCTGACTTTCAACCGTCGAGTGCACATGATTATTAAGCTTACTTAGAATAGTTTTTCCAAAATAATTAAACAGTACAATTCCGCGTTTTATACCCCGCTTATCAAAAACAGGTGTTGCAAATCGAATCATTGGCTTGAGAGGTTGTTCTATCTTTCCCTCCTCTATATTCAAATCAATGGGCGAAACAAAAACTTCATTTCTGTTTAGCTTAAAAGCATCAGAAAAGTAATAACGATTCTTTTTATTTTGCAGTTGTTCCTGTGGAACAAGTCTGGGATGACCATTATTAAAATTGACTCGTATGATTTCGTCTCCGTTTTCATCAATCAAACGCACTTGGTCGTATATTTTATGATGTACAGCTAAATTCAGAAAGTCCCTGTTCAAGGCTTCAAGAACATCAGTATGATCAGTATCCTCCCACAATGTTTCCAAACGACTATCTAAACTAAGAATTAACAAATCGTTTATAACATGGTGGATTTCAGTCTCAATATTTTCCAACTTGGTATCGACAAGACTTTCCTCGGTTCTCATATAAACTTCCTTTTCCAACTTCTCCTTTGTCATCAAAATAACCAGACTTATAATGAGTATGACTAAAAAAATGGGAAGAAAGACTATAAGTGTGCGGCTCACAATACTACGAGAGTAGGTTTCTATGAAATCAGAAGTTTGATTCTTATGGATGGCAGTTTTATCTTTCTCTTTCATTCAAATTGCAATTTAATCCTTCATAAAATGGCGCTGCCAAGTGGATAACATGTTTTGTTATATCACTTTTCAGGTCGTTTTGATTGTTGATTACTCTACAGCTTTATTCAAGTAGACATCTTATCTGGCGGATTTATTCTTTTATACATGAATTCGTTTCAATTCTGAGCACTTTGTAGAATTGAACGAGTCCCCCCCCTCGAATCATAATGTCGAACCGTTAAAACTATCAAAACAAAATCCATAAACAAAATAAACTCGTGTGTAAATATATGTACAGAAGTAGAATAGAAAGCTTCTACACATTTATTTTCTGAGCTGGATTACCCTCCTCTCCTGAATTATTTACAGGGAGTATTATTTATCA
>NZ_JBFFKR010000126.1:0-9640 GCF_041555295.1 Ancylomarina sp.
TAGTAACGAGTCCTTTGATCCTGGTATTCTTTTGTTTATCATTATTTCAACTAGCCTGATTATGTCTTGGGGACTAATCCATTCTGCCATTGTTCAGGATATTCCTTTAATCATTAATCCAATTATTGAAGAAGAAATGCTTGGAGATGAAGAATTAACTCATGGGGCTATTGGTGATGATGAAAATGATTCCTCTGGAGAATAGACTATTTTATTTCAAAAGACAGGCTCAGGATAAAGTTTCGTCCTGGAGCTGAGATGCCTGATGAATAGGGACGGTAAGCTTTGTCGAAAATATTTTCAATACTAAAACCTAAGATGATCCTATCTCTAAACTGATAGCTATTATTTAAGTTAACACAAACCCATTCTGGTGAGTAAGGAAGCCCATTACGATCTTTTGCATAAAGGTGTGGCTTGTCTTGTTCTGAATTGGCTAAATCTTTATTGGAAATTTCACCATTGTATTCAACTGATAAATTAGATTTAAGCTTCTTCGACTTGTAGTTAAGAGTCATATATGCAAAAGTTGGAGGAACATGTCTTACAGGGCTTCCATCTTTATACTCGCCTTTAGAGCGATTGTAATAAGCATTTAGCAGAAGATTTGAAGTGAGTTGAGCATTAGCTTTTAAACTAAAACCATAAATAGTCGCTTTATCATCGTTTACTATTGCTTGTACTCGACTTTCAACATCATCGTACATTAGTGATGTTTGTCCATTGAAACTAAAATCGCGACGGACCATAGCATCCTTCAAAATGGAATAAAAACCATTGACATCAATGAATATATCAGGAGTAATATTTTTACTGATGCTAAAATCAAAATTGTAAGCGTATTCGGGTTTTAGATTCTTATTAGGAACAACAACTTTTCCAGGTTCAGAATCAAACACTTTTCCAATGTCGTCAATATTAGGTGCTCTAAAACCTGTTGTAGCATTTAGTTTTAAAATGTAGTCGTTGTTGGTTTGCAGTGTTGCACCAATACTACCGTTTAATGCACCCGTATTCAGATTTAAGTTGTCGAAAGGAAAGTCATAGAATTCAGTATCTAATTTTGACTTTAACCAAATTTGTGAGTAGCGTAAACCTCCATTTATAGTCCATCTATCATTAAATTTCCATTTTATATTGGTGTAGGATGCTAGGCTGGTATAACTTGAATTATCAGGATAGCGACTTGCAAGAGGAGAACTTATAGAACTAGCGATATCAGTAGAATGAGCACTAGAATTTAAATAATTGTATAGATACTCTACTCCATAAAAAAGCTCAAATTTCTCATTGAGTTTTTTATTAAAATCAATATTTGTGGAGAATATATCAAGATTTTCAAATCGTTTACTAATATTATCGCTATTGAGTTTTCTTGAATGGCGACTTTCTTTATAATTCTGATAGGCAGAAATCAATTTAAAGCTGTCGAATATTGTATTTGCTCTTCTATTCGTGATATTCAGTGAATGAAACTGAAGTTTTTGTGGACCATAATACCATTCGGCATACTTTAGCTCATCTCCAGAATATTGAATTAATCGATCGTATCTAGGAATGTCTGAAGTGGTAGAGTACAGGAAATTGTATTGCAACTCAGTATTTTCAGAAACTTTATATCTTAGTTTTTGTATCACATTCAATTGCTCAAACTTACTACCTTCTTGCTCATAAGGATCTGAATTTTTAATAATTTGATCTTCATCATTTTTTCGAATAACATATTCGTTTCTATTGTATTGATTGGTACCTTTTTGACCCATTTTCAAATCGGAATAATCTGAATGGCTAATATTACCTGCATAACTCCATTTATGGTTTCCAACAAAATATTGAGTGTGGAGTCCGAGTTCATGATTAGCCGAGGCATACTTAGTTTTGTAGTTAAATTGAAAATTTAAACTTGAATCTGTAGAGAGTTTAGGCTTGATCGTATGAAAATCCATTACTCCGCCTATTGCATCACTTCCATATATAACAGATCCAGGACCAAGAACCACTTCTGCAGACTCTAGGCTATTGGGATCGATATTGAGAAGATTTTGCAAATTACCACTTCTATATATTGCGTTGTTTAAACGAACACCATCGAGTACAATTAAAACCCGATTTGCAGCAAAGCCTCTAATCATTGGACTACCTCCGCCCATTTGACTCTTCTGAATAAATACTTGTCCACTTTCCTTAAGTAAGTCTGCAGATGATGAAACTTCACTATTTCTGATTGCTCTATTATCAATTTGAATCAAGCTAACAGGAACCTCGTTAGGATTCTGTTCCCATTTATTGGCGGCAATAGTTACTTCATTTATTTTGAAAAGTTGAGGGGAAAGCTCCACAATAAAATTATTCTCAGCTATTTTTTCGTATGTAAGATGTAAATTTTGAAAAGAAGGATGTTGGAAAACAATAATGGCATCTTTTGAGAATGATGATAAGTTGGCTTCACCTTTATTTGTACTAGTTGTAGATGTCTTTTTTGTGTAGAGATATACATCTTCAATAGACTTCTTAGTAGAAGCATCTATTATTCTGATATTTTGAGACAGGCATACAAACGAATAGATTAAAAGAAAGAAGATGAGTATAATTCTTTGCATAGAGTGTCTTTATATTCAATTTATAAATTAATTACGTTTATGAACAATACAAAAGTAAAATAAACTTTGATATAAATAATAAAAAACAAAAGCTTGTCTGTTAGGACAAGCTCTTATTTTTTAGAATAACTCAGTTCTATTTCATTGCAAGTTGATCACCCTGATCGTAAACGACATCTTTAGGAATTTTAGCTCTTTGAATGCGATATAGGTCATTCAATAGTTCATTATGAATATAACCTTTGTCGCGAATGATTTCTGAGGCCATGTCGTAATCACCATTACCTTGAATTTCTAGAACCAACCTAGAAAGAGACTCAACAGCTTTCTTCATTTTATAATCGTTGATTTTGTATGTGCCTGTTTTAGAATCGTATTTGAAAGCTTCATGTTCATTGAAATAATTGAAACGAATCATATTAGCTACACCTTGAGCATCAGTCACACCAAATCGGATAGAACGGAATACATCGGCCATGTGAGTCACATAATTATCCATTAAATCTACGTCTTTCAGTTCGTTCATTTCGTGAAGCTTGGTGATGAAAAACATTCTTAAAACATCATTCTTTAATTCACGAATAATTGCATGATGCTCTTTGAGTGCATCCTTAACGCTACCCTTATTGTTTATTGTTTGTGAAATTCCAAGGCTATTACTAATTTCATAAAAAATTGTATTCTGGAAGAAAGATGTAAATTTTACATGCTTTCGTTGTTTTTCGTCGATAACGAGATTGGTAATTGGTTGAAGAATTTTTTCAAACTTAGCTTCCATCACATTTTTAAAGTGAACTTTTCTTGAATTTGAAACAACTTGTTCAGTTCCTATTGGAAGGTTTAATCCTATTAGTTTATTACCTGCATTACAATAACCTGAATTATAAAGGACATCGTAAATGACGATATCGGATGTTGCTTCGGGAGATTCCGACTTATATTTTTCATCAACAGGTAAGTTCTTTTGTAGGTATGGAAGAAGTAATGAGAATTTCTTAACATTTTCAGTCCATTCTACATTTCTTAATAGGATAAAGGCTCCATATGAGTATTTTGTCCAGATTAAGTGATCATCTAAGTTTTCAATTGGACCAGCAATAAAATCAATTTTATTATCCTTTAAGTTCAACCAAAGAGCATCACTCTTCTCAAAATTATCGATTAATAAATCTTCAGCTCGCTGTAATAAATATACTTTAAAGTCTTCACAATCGCATAATTCTGCGCCTTTTCTCATGTGTTCAACTGCTTTGTCAATTTGAGTTTTGTAAGCAATGTGATATGGCAAAACCTTAAATTCACCTTTGTTGTCTTTTTTCACAACTGTTAACGGTTCAAATTTTTTATTTCCAGGAATGGCAAAGAAATCATTTTGATTCATATCATTTGGGAAAAAACCAGCACCAAGTGGACGGGGAGGATAGTCATCAGTAAAAGGAGCGTTACCATCTAACCTATCCCAAGGACCATAGTTAATCATCGCGTAAGCCTTAATATCTGGATCGTCACCCATTTTATTCAACAGCTCATTCTTGTCACCATAAGCTTGCAACCAATACAGCTCATCGATGGCATCAGCAGCTTTTAAAAGGTGTGAGAATAGTTTGGCATGACCTTCTGATAGGCTGCTTAAATCAGCGCTGAGCTTTACTTTTGCATAATTTGCAAGCTTGCGTTGCATTACGGTGTCCTTTGTGGTTTTAACCTCTTTTTTATTAGGTTGGCAGGCAGTAATAGAAAAGAGTACTAGCAGAATGCTTAGGAAAAAAAGGTTGTAACGTTTCATAATTGGGGGTGTTTGGCGTTAGATATTAATTGGAATATGTTAGCAATTATTCTGTGCAAACAAATAATAATGAATTGTTTAATTCCTAAGTTAAGGATTGTTTCGATTAATTACAAGAAAATTTCTGTGCTTATGTTTAAGCTATGAACCAAAAGAATGTAGTGTGATATTTAATTTTTTTAATGCTAGATAAAGGCGAAAAAAAAACTTGACTGATATAATTCAGTCAAGTTTTTATTATTAATCTCGTTTTATTTCTTCAGGATACTCTATTCGTGCATGATAAATATTGATGAGCATCTGAGTGAATATTTGTTTGACTTGATGTATGTTTTTAAAACTGATATCTGCCATTTCAAATCGATTTTCAGAAATCTGTTTATTAATTAGATTGACAACCAGGTTTTCAATAGCCTCAGGTGTTTTTTCTTTTAAACTTCTAGATGCAGCTTCAACTGAATCGGCCATCATTAGAACAGCGGTTTCTTTTGAAAATGGGTCTGGTCCAGGATAGGTGAATTTTTCTTCATCAATTTCCTTATCAGGATATTTATTTTTGAATGAGGTGTAAAAATATTGAACACGTCCTGCTCCATGATGAGTTTGAATAAAATCGATAATTTGCTGTGGAAGTTTGTGCTTCTTAGCAATTTGAACGCCATACTTCACATGATCAGTAATGATTTGTGCTGATTTATCAAATTCTAAATTATCATGTGGATTCCTATTGGACATTTGATTCTCAATGAAATATATGGGGTTTTTCATTTTCCCAATATCATGATAAAGGGCACCTGTTCTTACTAAAAGTGGGTTGCCACCGATTTCGTTAATCGCTGCTTCTGCTAAATTAGCTACTGTTAGGGAATGTTGAAATGTACCTGGTGAATGCTGAATGAGCTGTCGTAAAATTGGGTGATTTTGATTGGATAGCTCAATAAGAGTTACATCAGAGATGAAACCAAATAGTTTTTCGAAGATGTATATAAGTGAATATGAGAATGTCAGTAGCAAACCATTTATTGCAAACCATATGAAATTCTTCCATTCAATTTCCTGAATACTACCCTCTTGAGTGATAGCAAATGCAAAGTATACAATGCTATATGTGAAGAAAGTGATAATGGCTGTAATAACGAGTTGGCCTCTTCTTTCAAGCTGTGGTAGAGAATATATTGCCATAATCCCTGCTGATAATTGCAAGAATAGGAATTCGAAGCTATTGGGTGCCAAAAAACCACACAATAGCAGAGATATGATAAAAATAAATAAAGCTGATCGAGAATCGAGAAGTGTTCTAAGTACGATGGGAATCAGAACAAATGGAATAATATAAATGTTGAATTTTGGAAAATTAATTATTAAACTTGAAAGCCCTACAAAAAGAATAACTAGAAGTAATATAAAAAGAAGCTTTTTGTTGTCTTTGAGGATTTGTGCTCTGAAATTTCGTAGATATAAAAACAACAAAACAAGACAAGCCAAAATGAGTAAGCTTTGTCCCCCCATAATAAGGTAGTGACTTTGAGAGGAGCCTAATATGCTTTCATATTCTCGTTTTAATGATTCAAGAATTCTGAATGTATCATCATCAATAATATCACCTATTAAGGCGATACGAGTACCAGACTTTACCAAGCCTTTTGTTAGTGATATATTGCTGAGCATACTGCTTTTCACCTTCTCTGATAGATCTTTGTTATAAAGAAGATTAGGTGTTAAGTATGTGTCTAAGTTTAAATCTTGAAAAAAGATGTAATAGCTCTTATTTTTGAAGTCATTTTTTATGCTTTGACTGATAAACTCATAGGCAATTTTAGAAGTATAGAGACTTTTGGTTTCAACCTTCTCGCTTACGTTATTTGAAGAGCGGTTTATTTTCTCAGGTAATTGATGTTTGGTGTTGGAGTCTTCTATAATGCCGATATCATAAATTCCAGATATAATATCTTGAAAGTAAAGTAGAAGGCGTTTTTTCTCTATGGAAACTGTATTCTTTTTGTACTTTAACTTTTTGAAATTTTCAGTCTTAATGAAAGCGTTCCATTTTTTTTCAAAATTGGAATTAAACTGATTCATTATTTCTTCTAGAACCTCAGGTTTGTATTCGTAATAAGGATAATAGTTAGCCAATAGACTATCTTTATTTGCATTTAGTTCCGCCTCTGTTTTGTGAATAGCAAAATCGAAAGGAGCGATAAGTGTTTCGTGCATCCATGGTTTCCCCTTCTGATATTCGTATCTAAAATTCCCAATATTAGGATATATTATAGATAAGACACCTAAAGTGAAGATGAAAAGTAAAACACGATATATTGCATTGATATTCTGTCGAATCCAGCGAATGTATTTTTTCATATTTTATAGATTGGAGTCTGTCTTTAACCTGAAATTATAATCAAAATGTTCAGCTAAAAGTAATCATTATCCTTTAAAATATTGTGAAGATGATTCTTTTTGCATTAATATTAAGCTTAAGATAAAAAAGAGGTGATTGATTTGATTTATTTATATATTTGATACAATTACGTTCAACAAAATGAAATTAGTATAAATCTATTCCTAAAACTTGTATTGCAAATGACTTATGGCATTTCTGATTTAAGTATTATTCCTGTTCGAAGAGAGCCAACTGAAAAAAGTGAGATGGTTAGTCAAGTTCTTTTTGGTGAGCATTTTGAAATAACAGAATCTACTAAAAAATGGACGAAGGTTAAGTTAGCTTTTGATAGCTATGAAGGCTGGGTTGATAGTCTGATGATCACAAATATCGAAGAGGATCTTTTTAATAAGTTGAATAAGGACTTTCCGGTTGTGGCAAATGATACTTTCAATTTAGTTTTTCAGGAAAAGGATTATTCAAACAAGCTAATTGTTCCAGGTAGCTCATTCCCGTTTTGTAATTTGGAAAAGAAGACTTTCATGTTGGCTGATAAGCTATACCATTATCAAGGGGTTGTATCATCTAATGGTAAAAAGCCGGAAGAGCTTAGAGATTCTCTTATTGAATCAGCTTTGAAGTATTTTAATGCACCTTACTTGTGGGGAGGACGCACACCTTATGGGATTGATTGTTCAGGCTTAAGCCAAATCGTATATAAACTTAATGGTATTTGTTTGCCTCGTGATGCAAGTCAACAAGTAAAGGAAGGGGAAGTTTTGAATTTTGTAGAAGAAGCTTTACCTGGAGATTTAGCCTTTTTCGATAATGAGGCTGGTGTTATTACTCATGTAGGCATTATTTGGGATCGCCACAAAATCATTCATGCCTCCGGAAAAGTTAGAATTGATAATGTGGATCATATCGGAATCTTTAATGTCGATACCCAGCAATATTCACATAAACTTAGAGTGATAAAAAAGATTATTATTTAAACTTAATATCTTATATACTAATAATGCCACTATTCATTGAGTAGTGGCATTATCGTTTTTGCTATTAAAGAGCTTATAGAAAGAGTAATAGGCTAGCAGCCATAACCGCCATCCCAGCTATCAGACCATAAATAGCAATATGGTGTTCGCCATATTCTTCGGCTGTTGGTAGAAGTTCGTCTAGCGAAATAAAGACCATAATTCCGGCAACGCCACCAAACAAGGCTCCAAAAATGGTATCGTTTAATCCAAGAAAGGAATAAATCAGAACAAAACCGATCAATGCTCCAACAGGTTCTGCTAATCCAGATAGAAAGGAATATAAAAATGCCTTCTTTCGACTACCTGTTGCATAAAATATTGGGACAGAAACTGCGATTCCTTCGGGAATATTGTGGATTGCGATAGCCACTGCAATAGGAATGGCAATACTAGGGTCTGCTAAGGCAGCAGCAAATGTAGCCAAGCCTTCTGGGAAGTTGTGGATGCCAATGGCTAATGCCGAAAACATTCCCATTCTCATCAATTTTTTATCTTTTGCTTTTTTCTCATCGAGATCTTCAATTTTCTTTACCTCGTGAGGATTCTCGTGTGAGGGAATTAATCTATCGATAATGGCAATAAAAAGGATTCCTCCAAAAAAGGATAGAACGGTGTAAATGGTTCCACTCACTTCGCCATGAGCGCCTACTAAGGCATCTTTTGCTTTTTGTAGAATCTCTACAAAAGAAACGTAGATCATTACTCCTGCAGAAAAGCCGAGAGATAACGATAAAAATTTTGTGTTTGTTCGCTTTGCAAAGAAAGCAATAGCACTACCAATACCCGTAGAAAGCCCTGCAAAAAGAGTGAGTCCAAATGCAAAAGCAACTGTGTCATAATCAAATTCCATATAGATTGTTTTGTTTCGTTTTAATATTTTTTGAAATGCAAAGATAGTAGTATGTAGAATAAATCTTAATAAGCTGGCTTATTTTTTTGTAAAAGAAAGAATCATGTTTTAAATTTACTATAATTATCAATGAACGTTTAATTTAATGACTCTACTATGACTTTTTTTATTTCCGATGAATGTATTGCTTGCGGTTCATGTATGAATGAATGTCCAGTTGACGCTATTTCGGCTGGAGATATATTTATCGTCAATGCAGACGACTGTATTGATTGTGCAGCCTGTGCCGAAGTTTGCCCAGTTGATGCTATCTCTGAGATCTAAATTATTTTCATAAATTCAGAAAGAGGATATTCATGCTTGAATATCCTCTTTTTTTGTTAGTTATTTCTGCTTAGTTTAATTAAATATCTGAAATCTTTATAATAAACCTGTATTTGTCTCAAAGTAAATCTTGTTTTTTCAGGTCTTGATTTAGTGGATGTTATATTCTTGATTTGTGTTTTGTGAGGGGTTTTGTCCTTATAATAGAAGAAATGAAGTGCGTGTGACAAAATAAAATATAGTCTAGTTATTAGATGTGTTTGATTATAAGCTATATAGTATAATTTATAATATGGCACTTTTATAATTATTAGAAGGACCTTGCTGACTGGTAAGCTGTTAATTGTCTAAGTTGCTAGTGAACAAAGGGTTTCTTGTAAGAAATAAAATTGATTGGCAAGTATTTCTAGATAACTTAAATTTATATTATAAATCACAATGCTGTTTAGCATATTGAGTTATTTCTTACTAAACATATGATTTTAATATGTGTATTTCACTGATCAGTAAGCGATTAACAGGTGTTAAATATTTTTAAAAGATGATTTTATTTGTTAATTTATATGCTCGTTGACCAAAAGTTTATAATTAACTAAAAAATTAATCTATGAAAAAACTGACCTTTCTTGTTTGTGCTTTCCTATTAATGATTCAGGTTATTAA
>NZ_JBFFKR010000127.1:0-9621 GCF_041555295.1 Ancylomarina sp.
AAATCTTTTTCAGTAAGTATCCTAACACTCATGTAAGTATTACCAGGTAGATTTAACTTCTCAGAAACATAAGCAGCTGTTGGTGCAGCAGGGTCAGATGCATATGCTAAAATACCATCAATCTTCAGCTCTTTTGCCAAAGCTAAAACACCATCTAAATCGGTTGTACTAAGATTGTAATATTCATCAGCATAAACATGCCCTGGATTATCAGGCAAGTAATCACAAGTAATTACATAATAACCAGACTCTTTGGCATATCTAATTGCAGATATCTGAAGATAAGAACCACCTAATATTAATATTCTTTTTTTCACTATTTCATGAACTATATGTATCAATAATTGAAATAATCCTTTTTATTTCAACTTTTGTTAAATCAGGAAATATGGGTAAACAAATTACCGATTTAGTTATTGCTTCGGCGACTTGCAAATTATCTGCAGATGCAGAAGGTAAACCACTATATGTTGGAAATTGTGATATCAATGGGTAAAAATATCGACGTCCGAAAATATTATGTCTTTTTAACTCTTCATATAAATAATCTCTTGATTTCCCATATTCCTTTTTGTCTACAAATATTGGAAAATAAGAATAGTTATGCTTTACACCTTCCATATCTTCAAGAAAACTTATTCCTTTTACACCTCTTAATAAATTTCTATACAGTTTTGTTACATCTCTCCTTTGATCGATTGAAATATCAATACTCCTTAATTGCAATAAACCGTAAGCAGCCTGCAACTCATTCATTTTAGCATTTATTCCAGGACCGATAACCTTTGTTTCCCCTGCAAACCCGAAATTCTTTAAATAATCTATTCGCTTTTTAGTTGCTTCATCTCTGCAAATTATGGCTCCACCTTCAATCGTATTAAACACCTTAGTTGCATGAAAACTTAAAATAGACATATCGCCAAAATTCAATACAGAGTCTCCATTGACATCTACACTAAATGCATGAGCCGCATCATAAATAACTTTCAGACCATAAGTATCAGCAATATTTTGTATTGCTTTCACATCACATGGATTACCATATACATGAACAGGCATAATAGCTGTTGTCTTTGACGTGATTGCGGCCTCAATTTTATGTGGATCCAGGTTTAAGCTTACTGGATCTATATCAGCAAATACAGGTTCAATACCATTCCAATGTAAAGCGTGTGATGATGCAACGAAACTATAAGGAGTCGTTATTACCTCACCCGTAATTTTAAAACATTGTAAAGCTGTTATCAACGCCAAAGTTCCATTTGCAAAAATTGAAATATAGGGAACGCGCAGATAGGCAGCCAAAGCTTTTTCAAATTCCTGATGGTATTTCCCATTATTAGTGAGCCATTTACTTTCCCAGATATCTTCCAACATAGGGATAAATTCTTCTAATGGCGGAAGTACAGGTGAAGTAACGTTAATCACCCTTTCTTTAAGTTCCTTTGCAACTGTTTTTTTGCAATTTGATACTAATGATTGATTTAACTTCATGGTATTCATTGAGTCTAAAGGTTTCAAGTAAAATGAATAATATAAAACCACCAACTAGCAACTGAATTAAAAATTGTTGCACAAGAGAGAGCATGAATAATTCAACAGATCACATAGCTAAAAAGCTAATATCATCTACCTAAAAAGTAGGTGTAATATCTTTAATTTGACTGATTGTCAAATATTAATTGGACCTGGAGTATAATAACTATTCAATAAATAGGCGATACATGCACTAAAAATCATTGTAATTAACATCACTTCAACAGCCATGCAACTATCTACCTTGCCTTTTAATCAATTACTATAAATAATTTTCATGTACGCTTAAAACTAACTTTCCGATAGTATGTATGAAGGATTGATTTGATTTCAAGATATTCATGGAGTTTGAAAATTTCCAAAATAAATATCAATAAAATACCTCCCACAAGCAACTGGACTATGAACTGTTGCACAAGTGAGAGCATCAGCAATTCAACAGACCACATAGCCAAACAGGTTGCAACACCTACTAAAAAAGATGGTGTAATATCTTTTAATTGACTGATTGTTGAATATTGAATTAGGCTTGCGGTATAATAACTATTCAATAAATAAGCGATACATCCATTAACTATCATTGCTATTAACATCGCTTTAATACCTAAATAAATTCCAACTATTATAACTGGAATAGATATACATTTTTTAATAATCTCCAATTTTAAAAAAAGATCAGACCTTCCTTTAACTTTTAGAATATTTAGGTTAATTGCATGAAGAGGATACAGCATTTGAGAAAAACAAAGTAGTTGTAAGTAAGGAACACAGGGTGCCCATTTTTCTCCAATCAAAATAATAACAAGAGATTCAGAGCATGCTGCTAATCCCATCATTGCAGCAAATGAAATTAGCATTGAGCTTTTTATTATTTTTCGATACCCACTCCTTAATGCTCTAGGGTTTTCTTGTATAGAAGAAAGAACTGGATAACTAACTCGTTCAATAACCCTTGTTAGATTACTCGAGAATAGATTGGAATACCCCTGCGCACGAGTAAAGAATCCTAATTGTGCTGCAGAAAAAAACTTCCCAATTATTAAATAATATAAATTATTGTAGATTGTATCAATAAGAGCCGAAATCAATAATTTGGATCCAAAACCAAATAAATCTTTAAAACTTTGAATTGAGAATTCCCACTTTGGTTTCCATTTGTTATAATACCATAACAAAGTAGTTCCTATAAACCCACCTGTTAATTGTTGAACAACTAAACTCCATACTCCAAAACCACGATAGGCCATTATTATTCCTACCCCACCACTAATTATTGTTCTTATTATAGATATTTTGCTTTGGGTTTTAAAATCAATCCTTTTTATCAATAAGGATTGCTGAACAATGGAAGCGGCATTAATTAATAGAACAATTCCTAATACTCGAATAATGAGCGTTAAACTTGGTTCTCTGTAAAAAGTGGCAATAAAAGGAGATGTGAAAAATAATAAGAAATAAAAAAATATAGCAACTCCGATATTAAAATAAAAGGTGGTATTACAATCCGTATCCGTTAAATTTGTTTTTCTTATTAGTGCAGACCCAAACCCAGAACTGATAAAAACACCAGAGATTGCTATGAAAACAACTATCATTCCCAATATGCCATAGACAGAAGGTTCTAGTAAACGAGCTAATATTATACCAATAAAAAAAGATATAAATTGCTTTCCAAAACTATCAAAGAAACTCCAAAATAGACCATTTACGGTTTTTTCTTTTAAACTTTCCATTTACTTTCAAATCTCTTCATTGTTTTTTAGTTTTCTAAACCCTCCCTTAGTAGATAAACATGAAAAAACAGCTCTTTTATCAGAGTATAAATCAATAACATGGTTAAATAAGAAAACTATTTATCAAGTTCTTTTGTTAAAGTACATACTTATAAGTAATCTCATCCTCTATTTTCTTCAAATAATTTCCATACACATTCTTACCGTATCGGGTGATCGCCTCATTGAGTTTCTCAATAGTTATCCAATGTTTTTTAAAAGCTATTTCTTCTAAACACGCTACTTTAAGCCCTTGTCGTGACTCTATTGTCTGAATAAAACTACCTGCCTCCAATAGCGATTCATGCGTTCCTGTATCTAACCATGCAAAACCACGCCCCATTCTGTTTAACTTCAACCGTTCCTCATCAAGATAAACCTGATTTAAACTAGTTATTTCCAATTCGCCTCTAGATGATGGTTTTACATCTTTAGCTTTCTGAACGACATCATTAGGATAAAAATAGAGTCCAACAATAGCATAATTTGATTTTGGATCTTCAGGCTTTTCCTCTATACTAATCACATCACCATTCTCATTTAGTTCAGCCACCCCATAACGCTCTGGATCTTTCACATAATAACCTAACAAACAGGCTTTCTTATCATAAGACACCGTATGTAGTGCATTTTTCAACAATGGTGTCAAACCATCACCATAAAAAACATTGTCTCCAAGAATTAAACAAACATCTTCCTCGCCTATAAAATCCTCTCCAAGAATAAAGGCTTGAGCTAAACCATCTGGTGAAGGTTGAACCTTATATGAGAGGGAAATGCCCCATTGAGATCCATCACCTAAAAGACGTATAAAACCAGCTTGATCTTCTGCAGTTGTAATAATCAGAATCTCACGAATACCTGCCAACATCAGTACCGACATAGGATAGTAGATCATAGGCTTATCGTAAATAGGCAATAACTGCTTGGATATTCCTTGTGTAATAGGATACAGGCGAGAACCAGTTCCCCCGGCAAGAATAATTCCTTTCATGATAATTAATTTATTATTGGAGAAACTTTCTAAAACAATTGTTGCTTTCACAAACACAACACTAACTGATTAGCATACGGATAATTACCATTACTAGTGAGTTTTCGATTCAAATGACGTCTACTAATTGATAACTTATAATTTAGGCTAAGTCGTAAATTTGCACAACATCTTCCTTCATATTTTGTTATTTAATCAAATATTATTGGGGATTTCTTTTATTACGATTTGCATAGAGATCTCCATATTTAAGATACCAATTAACAACCTCTCTCAAGCCCTCACTGACAGAGAATTCAGGCTCATACCCCAACAGTGCTCTCGCCTTTTCAATGGATGCCAAAGAGTGTGATATGTCTCCATTCCTTTTAGGTCCATATGTTACCTCTACAGAATAAACATCCGGATCGAAAAGAGATAAATATCTCTTAAGAATATCGACTAATCCATTTAAAGTCGTTCTTTCTCCACAGGCAACATTAAACACCTTTGATATTTTTGCAGGTTTTAACTTCGTTGATCTTGTAAGATCTGTTTCAGTAAATGGCATCACATTTACTGAATTATATTTCAATGCTCTGTCCTGTATCATTTCAGAAGGAGTAATAGCAGCAAGTTGATTAGCCTGTAAAACATTTTCTATATAAGTAAAATCTCTACTGAAAGTGCCGTCTCCATTTATAAGTGGACTCTGATGTTTCATTAGAGCAATCACAAATTTAGGGATCACAGCTGCATACGCTCCATTAGGATCCTGACGACGACCAAATACATTAAAATAACGCAATCCAATAGTTTCGATCCCATAGGTTTCACTGAAATTTCCAGCAAATAATTCATCCACATACTTCGTTATTGCATAGGGAGATAGAGCCTTACCTATTTTATGTTCTTCATTTGGCAATTCGTTATAATCTCCATAGGTAGAAGAGCTTACAGCATAAACAAATCGTTTCACTCTTTCTTCCTTACAAGCAAATAACATTTTTACAAAACCTCCAATATTAACATCAGTTGATGTAATTGGGTCCATAATTGAACGTGGAACAGAACCTACAGCTGCATGATGCAATACAAAATCAACACCTGTTACCGCTTTCTGACAATCCTCATAATTACGAATATCACCTTCAATCAATTTAAATTTAGGATTACATAAAAAGGGCTCTATATTAATTCTGTGTCCTGTAGAGAAATTATCAAGGCAAATTACCTCATTATCTTGTTTCAAAAGCATCTCACAAAGGTTTGAGCCGATAAAACCTGCTCCCCCTGTCACTAAAACTTTTGAACTAGTAATTTTTCTCTTCATCAAACTTATATTATTCAAATTATAAACGACAATCGATTAATTCCTTTGGTAGAATTCCTTTTATATCAAAAATTACAGCATTAGAACCATTCCTAAAAGCAGGATAATCTAAATCCTCGAACTCAGAATGTGCAACTGCTAAAACAATAGCATCATATTTATCACCATTAATTCGCGGTATCAAACTCAAACAGTAAACATTTTCAACCTCTTGTTTATCTGCCCAAGGGTCATATACATCAACATCACACCCAAAATCTTTGAATTCCTGAATAAGATTTATCACTTTAGAATTACGAATATCAGGACAATTCTCTTTGAATGTAATTCCTAATACTAAAATCTTAGAATCCGAAATTCGATGTTTTTTCTTAATCATTTCCTTAATTACCATTGAGGCAACATAAGCAGACATTCTATCATTTAATCTTCGTCCAGCCAAAATAATTTCGGGGTTGTAACCAACTTCTTGAGCTTTTTGGGTCAAATAATAAGGATCAACTCCAATACAATGACCTCCAACTAATCCTGGCTTGAATGGTAAAAAATTCCACTTTGTACCTGCAGCTTCCAAAACCTCATGGGTATCAATTCCCAGTCGACTAAAAATCACTGATAATTCATTTACAAAAGCAATATTGATATCACGTTGAGAATTTTCAATCACCTTTGCAGCCTCAGCTACCTTAATCGAAGAAGCTTTAAAGGTTCCAGCTATTATAATTGAAGCATATAAATTGTCGACAAATTCAGCAATTTCAGCGGTTGAACCAGATGTTACCTTGCGAATTTTAGTTACAGTATGTATTTTGTCTCCAGGATTGATTCGTTCTGGTGAATAACCACAAAAGAAATCTTCATTAAATTTCAAACCACTATACTTCTCTAAAATCGGAACACAATCTTCTTCCGTTGCACCTGGATATACTGTTGATTCATAAATAACGACATCCCCTTTCTTCAAAGCTTTCCCTACTATTTCTGAAGCTTTAAACAATGGAGTTAAATCTGGACGTTTATTCTTATCAATCGGGGTTGGAACAGTCACAACAAATACATCAAATTGCTTAAGCAACTCTTCATTGCGTGTATAACTTAATAACTCCGATGATTTCAACTCTTCTTTATTAACTTCTAAAGTTTTATCATAACCAGCTTCGAGTTCAGAAATCCGAGTAGTATTAATATCAAAACCAACAGTTATGTATTTTTTACCAAATTCAACAGCAAGTGGTAGTCCGACATACCCAAGTCCAATCACTGCGATTTTTCGCTTTATAATATTCATGATTAAAAATAGTTTAGTGGTAGTTAATTAAAAGTTATATGATTTATTACTATGAATCGGATAAAATCCAATCATTAAAAAAAAGGACTACATATCAGAAACACTGTATCCATATGCATAATTATAGGCATGCCCATATTTTTGAATTTTAACACCATTCATAACTAGGCCCACATTATGAATATTAGCATCACTCAATATTTTCATATTCTGCTTAAAGAATAGTTTATCAGTAACTTGATGCCTAACAACGAAAATATTTGTGCTTGCATATGGCGTCAACAATAAAGCGTCTGTTACAATCCCCATTGGACTCGTATCTATCACGATACATTCATATCGTTTTTCCAATTGCTCGAATAAGACACCTGTTACTTTAGAACCCACAATTTCAGCCGGATTTAGAGGTATGGGACCGGCAACGATACAATCTAAGTTTTTATATTTTGAATGATGAATGACTTCTTCAAGAGTATTCTCTCCATTTAAAAAGGTTGTAATTCCAGCTTCTTCTGAAATACCTAGATATTCTCCTAATTGAGGTTTTCTTAGGTCAAAACCAAGTAGAATCGTTTTTCTTCCTGCAAGAGCATGTATGCCAGCTATATTTACTGCACAGAATGATTTCCCCTCACCTGTAGTAGTCGAAGTGACAAGTATGGTTTGTTTATCACTGCCATTTTTAAGATAATCAAGTCGAGTTCTTAAAGATCGAAAAGCCTCTGTAATGGGTGCACCTGGATATTTTTGTGTCAAAACATCACCATTTTTTTTACTAAAAGCTATTCTCCCAATGATAGGAGCAGTTGTTATTCTTTCCAGATCTTCTTCAGTCTGTACCTTAGTATTAAAGAAATCACTTAAAAAAAAGAAAAGACCTGGAATCATAAACCCTATGAAGCCCCCTATTATAAAAATCAACATAGTCACAGGTTGAAGTATTGCCTTAAAAGTTGCTGGCTCAATAATTTCGCTATTAGGTAAATTTGATGCCTTTTGAATTTGAGCTTCAACCCTTCTCTCAAGAAGGAGAGTATACAGGTCATTAGTCAAATCATAATTGCGTTGAATATTCAGAAACTTCTGCTCCATACCTGGTAGTAAGTTTTGTTCTCTGGATATTCTGGCTTTCTGTTTTTTCAAAACCTCCTCTTGATCATTGATATATTCTTCTTGAGAATTAATATTTTCATACAATGAAGCTAGTATAGTAGCTTCCTGACGTTGCAGTCTTTCTAAATATGGATTATTTAATTCTACTTTGCCCTTGTATTGAAATAGAGCCGCTCTGACTTCTCCTAATTGAGCAATATAGTCAGTCAAAACACTTTCCCTAATCCCTACTGAGACTGGTGAAATCAGTTTATTGAAATCCTCACGTTTATTCAAGTATCCTCGCAAACGTTTGAAATAAGAAGTCTGGGTTTGCAATTCTAAGATCTCAGCATCGATTTCCTGTAATCTAACGTAGGCAGCCTCCACTTGAACTGTAGGCATGACCACGTTATTAGAAGTTCTGAAATTTCTAAGTTTTGCTCCCATACGACCTAGGGTATCCCCTATACCATAAAGTTGTTGATCGATAAAAGAAATTGTATTGTTGGCAATCTGATTTTTTTGATCTAAACCGTTCTGAATCCAAACAGTCATCAACATATTCAGAAAAGATTTAGTTTTTTCCAGGCAGGTACCCGTTGTCGATACATAGGCAATAGAGGCACCTTGGGCTGCAAACGAAACATCAATGTCCAGAAAATCATTAATGATACGCTTGTTATCACGAATAAGAAAAAAAATATTGTTCTCACTTAATGCTTCATCTAAATTAGATTTGTCAGATTTAATCGTAAAGGCATAATGTTCACCTTCTATTCTCTTTCCAATTTCAACCTGCTCATTCATTCTAAAGGAACTAAGCTCTCCCACATCCTGCTTATCAAAAAAATCATGCAGTACCACATTTTCCCCATGAGCAACCAAATTTAAGTCCCCATTAATGCTTCTTTCAAGATAAAACTTCACTCCTATAGGCTGAACATGAGTCTTATCTAAAATCACCTGAAAGGGTTGATCTAAATACAACTCCTCTTCCCTATAATTTTCTTTCGAAAATAAAGCTTGATTAATCGCTTGATAAATTTTCAAATAGTTGCTCTGAGTCTCCTTTAACTTACCCTTAGAATAATAGCTGACATTAAAATCGAGCTGTTCTAAAGCATGTATAATCAAGGATTCAGATTTTAAAATAATGGTCTGGTTCTGAAAGTTTTGCATATCTGGAGTAGAAAATCCACTCATCATTGCCATCTCCTCCGACACATTGCCTTGAACTTCACTCTTAATCAAAACCGTAGCATCCACTTTATAAACTAAAGGAGTATACCGATTTACAATATAAGCGGATAATAATCCTAAAATTATGAAACCAATAAACCAATACCATTTATTATAAAAAAGATAAACCCATTTTATAATATTTGGCTTTTCAGACTTATATTCATTCTCAATACTGAATATATCATCATTTACGAAATCTCTTTTGTTATCTGAATGATACATAATATTTATTTATAGATTCAAATATAAATTACACCAATACCTTTAATATTCTATAATCAATTACTTAAGCGAATTCGCCAATAAAAAGAAAGTAATCAAACTTGTAATTAAACTTAATGAGAAAGACTCTCCGAATCCCCACATTTGGGCTTTAACAGGT
>NZ_JBFFKR010000128.1:0-9550 GCF_041555295.1 Ancylomarina sp.
AATGAATTTTCACTTGAATTTTCTGATTTTGATAAAGAATGTGAGAAATTCATCATAAGATATGAAGATGGCAGTCCACCTTTAAGCAAATATTATATTATTGATACCTACATTGAAAACATGGCTACGGTATATATTCTTCGTTGGCGCTATTGCTACGAATGCAATGAGAAATATCCTGTGAAAAAACCATCTTTTTGGCCCTGATCTCATCATTGTAAAAAAAAATAACCCATTCAACCCCCATTTATATGCCAAATATCAAAACCATATTATTCATTATATTCAGCCTGATACTTTTTTCTTGCACGGAAAAGTTCTATACGGAAATTGATGAAGATGTTTCGATACTTGTTGTTGATGGTAAAATTACGGATGACAATGGCAACCCTTGCGAAGTCAGGTTATTTAGGACAGTTAAGTTTACAGATGATTTTTCCTTAGAACCTGAACGAGATGCAATCGTAATCCTACATGATGATCTGAAACAAACGGAAATCTTAACAGAATTTGAAGCAGGTATCTACCGTAGTTCATCTAATGAAATTAATGGGACAATAGGCCATAGTTATTGGATAGAAATCCAAACCATAGCTGGAGACAAGTATGAATCAACACCCGAAAAAATGAATTCTCCATTCGAAATAAATTCTATTTATGGAGATGAACAAATATTTATAACTGGTGAAAATTCAAAGGAAAAAGGTGTAGGTATCTATTTTGATGCTACAAACCAAAATAATAAGGCTAGCCATCTTAGGTGGGAATATAGAGAAAGTTACGAGTGGCATTCCCCTTTTAAAGTTGAGGATAAATTTTCTGAAGATGCAACTACAATATGCTTTCCGGTAAACGATTTTCCTCTAATCAATATTTATGATGCTTCTGATCTAGCAAAAAAAGAGGTTAATCATCTCTTAACATCCGAAATTTTGCAAACTGAGGTTAAACTAGAACACATCTACCTTCTTGATATGCATCTTTATTCTACTACTCGAGAAAACTATGAGTTTTGGGAAAATATGAAAGCTATTAACCAGACCAATGGCAATATTTACGATGTTTTGCCCGCTAATATTCAAGGCAATATTTCTTCCTGTGAGAACAATTGTGAAGTATTAGGCTATTTCGAAGCATCATCTGTTCGTAAAATGAAACGTTTCTTCACCAAAAATGAATTTTCACTTGAATTTTCGGATTTTGATAAAAGCTGCGAAAAATTCATGAAGCGATATGATATGAGAACTCCTCCACCTCCACCAGATATATATAAGATTATTAATTCATATCAGGAGAACACGGAGATGGTATATATAGTCCGTTGGCGATATTGCTATGAGTGTAATGTGATATATCCCGTTAACAAACCCTCTTTTTGGCCTTGATGTCACCTAAGCAAATAGGAAAAAAAGCGAAACAATAAAATCCCATTTATATGTCCAATATCAAACCCATATTATTCATTTTATTCAGCCTGATACTTTTTTCATGCACGGAAAAATTCTATCCTGAAATTGATGAAAATGTTGATATATTGGTGGTAGATGGTAAAATCACTGATGATGGCACCCCTTGTGAAGTCAGCTTATTTAAGACTGTTAGTTTTACAGATGATTATTCAATAAAACCTGAAAAGGACGCGATTGTGATTCTGCATGACGATTTGGGACACAGCGAAATTTTAACAGAATACGAAGCCGGTGTATATCGTAGCTCTTCAAACGAGATTACAGGAACTGTAGGAGTAAATTATTGGATCGAAATTCAAACACTCTCTGGTGAAAAATATGAATCAACCCCTGAAGTTATTCATTCGCCATTTGAGATTACCTCAATATACGGAGATGAATTAGAAGCCATAATAAGTGATAATTCGAAAGAAGATGGCGTAGGAATTTACTTTGATGCCAACAATAATGAAAACACTGAGAGTTATCTCAGATGGGAATACCGAGAAAGTTATGAGTGGCATACGCCTTTTGATCTTGAGACCAAGGTCACTGATAATCCTCAAAAGATTTGTTATCCAGTTACAGATTACCCACTTATCAATGTCTATAATGCATCTGATTTTGATAAAAAAGAGATAAAACATCTCTTAACAGCTACAATTTTAGAACATGAAGTCAAGTTAAAACACCAATATCTCATCGATATAAATCTTTATTCTGTTTCTCAAGAGAATTATATTTTTTGGAAAAATATGAAAGCCATTCATCAGACTAATGGGAATCTCTACGATATTTTACCTGCAAACATTAAAGGTAATATCAGCTGCTGCGATAACACGAATAAGGTTTTAGGATTTTTTGAGGCTTCTTCGGTACGAAGAAAAAGAGCTTTTTTCTCAAAAAATAACTTTACAGTTGATTTTACTGATTTCCCTGAGGAATGTGAGACATTTATTATAGTAGGTGTAACACCCGACCCAATGAAATACCAGATCGTTAAAGTCATTCCCAGAGAAAACACAACAGCATACGAAGTCCGAAAAAGACATTGTTATGAGTGCAATCAAAAATACCCAACTAAAAAGCCTTCTTTTTGGCCTATCTCAAATAAAAGTAAAGTATGAATATTAAAAAATTCATAACGATCTCACTCTTATGCACGATTCTATTCTCGTGTATAGAAAAATTCTATCCAGAAATTGATGGAGATGTTTCTGTTCTCGTAGTAGATGGTAAAATTACGGATGAAATCGGGCCATGTGAAGTTCGCTTATTTAGGACTGTTAGTTTTGCCGATAGTTTTCCTTTAAAACCCGAGAGAGATGCTCTAGTAATTTTACATAATGACTTGGATAGAACTGAAATTTTAAATGAAACTGAGCCCGGTATATATAAGAGTTCGTACACAACAATTAAAGGTGAAGTTGGACGATCTTATTGGATTGAAATTCAAACACTAACTGGTGATAAATATGAATCTACGCCCGAATTGATGCTTCCCCCTTTTGAAATCACTTCTCTTTATGGAGATGAATTGGAAGTTATTACTGATGATAATACAGAAGAAGCTGTTGGCATTTATTTTGACGCCAAAAATAATGAAAATATAGGTTCTTATCTACGTTGGGAATACAGAGAGAGTTACGAGTGGCATACACCTTTTGAAGTTGATACTAAGTTTACTGAAAATCCCCAAACGGTTTGCTATCCAGTCAACGATTTTCCTATCATTAACCTTTATGATGCCTCTGATATTGAGAGTAGAGAGGTTAATCATCTCCTAACATCAACAATTTTAAAGCATGAGGTCAAATTAAAACATAAATACCTACTCGACATGCGCCTCTATTCCGTCTCACAAGAAAATTTTATCTTTTGGAAAAACATGAAGGCCATTCATCAAACAAATGGTAATCTATACGATATATTACCTGCTAATATTAAAGGTAATATATCTACCTGTGAAGATGATTGCGAAGTCTTAGGTTATTTTGAAGTTTCTTCGGTTCGTACCAAAAAAGGCATATTCTCTAAGGACGACTATTCTGTTGAATTCAGTGATTTCCCTAAGGAATGTGAAACATTCATATACATTACCGTTCCCGATAATTCTCCACCAGACCTTACAAGATATTTTATTGAAAGAGTAATAATTAGACCTCGCTTAACCGTATACGAAGCTAGGTTTAGACATTGTTATGAGTGCAATCAAAAATACCCAACTAAAAAACCCTCATTTTGGCCTTGATCTATATAAATATGAAAACAAAACTATTATTAACCAATCTTATTATCCTGATATTCTTAGGATTTAGTCCTGATATCTCAGGGCAACCCTTATCGAAAGGCAATTTAAAAACTATTATTAATGGTAAAACCTGGGTGCCTAAAACATCTATAGCTTCAGGAGAACAATTCTTTCTTGAAAGAATGGATCTCAAGGGTAGTTTTCTCTTTAAAGGTATTCGATTTGATGATATTCAGTTTTCGTATGATATCTCAACAGAGAAGATAATTACTGCGATAGAAACCTTAGATAAAACAAAGAGAAATATTATTGTAAATCCCTTCTTTCTTGAGGGGTTTACAGTTACAGAATCCCTATACGAATTTGATTTCCTTAGAGGAGATTTAGTGCATCCCGAGTTAGATCCAAAGAGCTATTATCAGGTTGTAAAGTTTCAAAATACCCAATACGTCGTCAGAAGAAAAAAACATAAAATACTAAAGTCTGATTCATCTGGAAAATTCAAATATGTTATTGCGAATAGTCTATTTCTAATTAAAGATGATGAGCTTATAAGTATAAGTAGCAGGAGTGATATTTTTAAAGTTTTCCCTCAGGAAAAAAAAGAAATGAAACGCTTTATTAGAAGTAATAAATTAAAAATAGGGACAAAAACCCCCATGGATGCAATTGTTCTTCTCTCAAAATTTGATCTGTAAAAACTATGAAAAAAACACTCACTCTCCTAATCATCATTTTTCTGGTTAATTCAATTTCTGCACAGGATAAAAAAGAAATTAGCATTGGCTACGAAGGCATGTCGTTTATAGAGTTAACGCAAGAACTTGAAAGTAAGTACCAAATTCAATCCTATTATTATGAAACTTGGGTTAAGGGTATTAAGCTTAAAAAAAACTACTCTAAAGTTGACCTTCATACTTTAATAACTGATGTTTTATCAGGTTCAAAAATCGAATTCATCATTAGAGGAAATAGTCTGATTCTAACTCAATTTGATAATTTAGATCAAGAATTTAGTTTTCAAAGAAAAATTAAGGAAGTTCAAGTTGATGTTCAAAATAATGAAAAGATAGAAGATGATTTTGCTGCTTTGCAGCAACAAGAATATATTATCCATGAAATTGGAGTTGCCTTGGGGCGTAAAAAAGCTAAAGTTTTCGGTAACATTAAGCTTTTTGGTGTTGGCCTACCTCTTAAGGGAGTTGAAGTTTTTCTACCCAATATGGAAAAAGGTGTGACTTCTGATAAGAATGGTTATTTTGAAATTGAACTTGCACAGGGAGCCTATGTCTTAAATTTTAAATACTTGGGATTAAGGCAATCAGTGCGGAAAATTAACTTACGAGGTGATGGTCGATTAGATGTCCAACTGAGAAAAGAAATGCAAGCCATTAGGGAGATCAAAGTTTTTGCTAAAGACAACAAGGTTAAGCGAACAGCTATGGGCTTAGAATACTTTGCTTCAAAAGATATTGAAAGCCTACCATCTGCACTAGGAGAACCTGATATTATTAAAAGTACAACAATGCTTCCTGGTGTTGAGAGTGCCGGTGAAGGTGCCATTGGTTTTAATGTAAGAGGGGGTTCTGCAGATCAGAACCTAATACTAATTGACAATGCACCTATCTACTACCCTGCCCACTTTTTTGGTTTCTTCTCTGCCTTCAATAACGATATGATTCAAGATGCGAGCCTTTATAAATCAAGCATCCCCATTCAATTTGGAGGTCGTATTTCCTCAACCTACGACATTCATTCCTCTGAAACCATAGCAGATGAGATCAATGGTAAAGTTGGAATTAGTCCAATCACATCCAAAGCCTTTCTTAATCTTCCCTTATTAAAGAAAAAGCTTTCAATAATGAACTCTTTTCGATTCACATATTCCGATTGGATAATCAAGAAAATTGACTCAAAGGAATTGGTAGATTCGAAATCTAACTTCTTTGATTTACATGGGAAAATACTATACAAACCAAATTCAAACAATCAAATAGAACTCAGTTATTATAAAAGTGAAGATGAATTTCAATTACATTCTGACACCATTTATAATTTCAATAATTTTGTCAGTTCTCTCAACTGGAGGTATCGCTTCAACGAAAAGTTGAAAATGAAAAACAGTGCTCATTTCACAAGTTTTTCATACGATATGTCTTCGAATGATGTTCCGAGTAACGCCTTTAAATTGACTCATAAAGTTAAAGACATGGGCTTTAAATCTCATCTCACATATGAGAAAGATGTTTTTACAAGTTTCGATTTTGGGGCTGCAGCAAAATTTTATGAGATCAGTCCAGGAGAATTAAAACCCGATTCTGAATTTTCACTCGTATCATTGAATAAAATTAATATTGAAAAAGGATTAGAAACAGCAGTATTTGCTGGTGGTAAATTTGACTTACTTGGTTTTTTGAATGCTGAAGCTGGTTTTCGTTATTCTTTATATGGTAATTTAGGAAAAAGAGAGGAAGCCATTTATAAAGGCAATAAACCTAGTAGTCTGAATAGAACAGAAATTCAAAACACTTCGAGTGGACTCAACAATATTTACCATGGACCTGAACTGAGGTTTTCAGTTAACTATGCCATGAATAATAACAATTCGTTCAAGGCTAGTTACAATAGAACTCGCCAATACATACATTTGTTGTCCAACACGACCTCGATATCACCTACAGATACATGGAAGCTAAGTGATCGTTACCTTAAACCTCAAATTGGTGATCAGTTTTCACTGGGATATTATCGCAATTTTCTAAATTCTACTGTTGAATTTTCAGTTGAAGCTTATTCTAAACAAATTAAAAATGCCAAAGATTATAAGCATGGTGCAGAACTCTATTTAAATGATTTTACTGAAACTGAGGTTTTAAATGCCGATGGTAAAAATTACGGTTTGGAATTGCTCTTACGTAAAAAATCAGGCCGTTTTAATGGAATGATCAGCTACTCTTATTCAAGAAGTTATTTAAAATCAAAAGATCAATCTGGTGAATTTGCTGTGAACGATGGGGAATGGTACAGAGCCCCTTACGACAAGCCTCATAACCTTAAAGCCTTTCTTAGTTTTAAGCTTTCCAGACGTTTTATTTTTTCTACAAATCTTGTTTACCACACGGGGCGTCCAGCAACTTATCCGACTGCAAAATATAAAATTCAAGGTATTCCAATAGTCTATTATTCTAAAAGGAATGCATACAGACTGCCCCACTATTTCAGAACTGATATTACATTACTACTAGAGGGTAATTTAAAAAAGAACAAATCCTATCATACTTCTTGGGCTTTCGGCATTTATAATCTTACTGGCCAGAGAAATACCTACTCTTCTTACTTCCGTATCGAAGAAGAGCGAATGGTTGGATATAAACTGTCTGTTTTTGGAGAAGCAATACCAACTATTACTTATAATATTGAATTCTAGAACTATGAAAAATAAAATATTCAAGTATATAAGCCTTATTCTAGTAGTGAGCCTGTCTTCAATTCTAAATGGTTTTTCTCAGGAACTACCTACTGAACAGATACATGTACATCTACAAAAAAAGATATTTATCGCAGGAGAAGCTGTTCATTTTAAACTCTATTGTATCAATGCCAAAAGTCAGAAACTGTCAAAAACCAGCAAAGTAGCCTACGTTGAATTAATTGGAGAAAATGGATTCCCAGTAGAGCAAACTGACATTATTCTAGAACATGGAATGGGAGAAGGTGGATTTGTAATTTCATCTCAACTCCCTACAGGTAATTACGCCATTAATGCATACACGCATTGGATGAAAACGAATTCTCTAGACTTCATAAACGTCAGTCCTCTTTTTATCTTCAATAATCAGAATATTGATGATAGTCAAAGTCCGATTTCTAAAAAACTAAATATTTCATTCAAAAACCTTAAAAACAACAAGCAAACTCCCTCAGAATCTGAACAAGGAAATATTTCAATTCATACAAAAATTGAAGATCTTAATCGAATTCTAAGAGTTTCAATAACAAAAAATGATTCTGTAATTGATGGCTCTCATAGATTCCAACTTTTATCTAGAGAAGGAATAGTTCTAGATAAAGAATTTCAATTTAGTCAGAAAAAATGGGAGCATCTTATAAGAATAAAGGATCTAAAATCAACCAATTACAATATCTGTGTAAAGAATAAAGATGGGAAGATTATTAAAACTGCTGTAATACATTTTTCAAAATCACATCGAGGTCGATTTATTGAAAAACCAAGAATAACAACGAAGCAGAGACAAAAAATAAAAATTAATCTTCATTTAGAAGAACTATCCCATCAAGACGATAGCTTATTCTTATCAGCAAGTATAAAACTCAAAGAACCCAATACATCATCGGTAAATATTATCGATTATATGAATTTATATTCAGATTTTGGAGCAAACATGCTTCCCTACTTTAAACAAATAAAGAAATTCGGGAAACAAAGTTGGATAGCTGAAAAGGGTCTAGAAACAGTTTGGTTAAAAAACTCAAATACCTACTCAGTTAATGCTTATCGATATCCAGAAGACGAGTCATACGTGATAGAAGGTACGGTGAAAATGAGAAAAACAAAGCAAGCATTTAGTAATGAAAATATCTTTCTCTCAAAAATTGGAGGCTATGCTGACATCAGTACATTTTGTACAAATGATCAAGGTAAGTTTTACTTTAATCTTCCATTGAAAAAAGGTCTTCATGATATATCAATACAAGTTAGAGACAAAAATGAACTAGACTTGGCTATTAAATTAAAAGACAAATTCAATTCCGAAGGTTTTGCACCAATGCCGTGGAGTAACCAGGAATTTAAAGTAGAACAATTAGATTTTATCAAAGATCAATTTGAAAATTTCAGAATTCGTAATATTTACAAGCAAGAAACATTCCGTGAAACAAAGGATACCTGCATATATAGAGGCCAAGCCAATTTTTATGGAAAGGCTAAGCACTTTATTAAAATTGATGACTACATCCAATTGGATTCATTAGAAGAATATTTCCATGAATTTATATCTACGGTTAAGATTAAATACAAAAAGAAAAAACCTCATATGTATGTTTTTAGTCCAGATATTGTGCGTGTTTTTAAACGAGATCCCCTACTCATGTTCGATGGACTCATCTTGTCTGACGCGTCCAAAATTCTGAACATAAACTCAAAAGAGATTGACAAAATAGAGGTCGTTCCTTGTGAATATTATTATGGTTCATCACACTTATATGGAATCATAAATGTGATCTCAAAAAAACAGGATTGTCAATTATCCGAATTACCTAAAAATACTGAACGCTACTATTTACCCTTGTTTACTCACGGAGTTGAACACATAAATTCAATAGAACATCAATATAAAAACCATGCTGATTATCGAACGGATTTACTCTGGGAACCCAATATTCTAATAACTCAAGACAAAGATTTTGATCTGGAGTTTACTAGTAGTGATGTAAAAGGAGAATATGAATTGACTGTTGAAGGAATTTCTGAAAATGGAGAACCAATTGTAATAAAACAAAGTATTTTAGTTGAATAACAAAAGGTTCAGCAAACTTAATTGCTGAGCCTTTCTTTTCTAAATTCCTCACTTGGACATTTTTTCATCAAATATTTGCGCTGATAATGTAACCTTATCAGCCCATTTCTTGTCTCATGTCATGTATAGAACGAGTAAACAAGATACTTCATCTAAAATTGAATTACCTAAGACAACTTATTAACCATAAATTGTATATTTGATTTGAAGTAATAGAAGTCGATGATTTCTATTCTACTGTCGTACAATAACAGCCAAGCCTAAACGAACTGAAACAACAATACAAATGCAAATCAATATAAATGGATTGAGCA
>NZ_JBFFKR010000129.1:0-9518 GCF_041555295.1 Ancylomarina sp.
ATCTATATGAAAAAGAAACTCCCAATCCCCATTTTGCTAGTCCTGTTTTGTTTCTTGACTATGCCATTTAAATCATGCGTTGACTCTGATGACTATGATTTTGATAAATTATCCGATAAAATAGATTGGCAACCAAATTTTGTTGCTCCTGTAGGTTATGGAGAATATAGCCTTTGGTATTTGTTGAATCAGCATGAGGTAGTGTTAGATGATCAAACAATTGTTCTTGGTGATGATGGTTTGATTCATATCAAATATACTGAAGCTAATATTTTTGAATATACTGTTGATGAAGTGTTGAATTTTCCAGCTCAAGATGCTGGCTCTGTACAGTTTGATATGACAGGTTATCCAACGGTTGCTGTGCCTTTTCCTGCTGATGTTGATCTTGCCGCTATTGATGAGACCTTCGATATTAAGGCAGGTGATACTGGTATTAAGCTAAAAGAGCTAAAACTTGATACGAAAGTGACTTTCACAGTATCTAATCCAGTAGATAAGGCAATAACGTTGAATGTTGCTTTAAAGGAAGAAACAGACGATGTCATTTTTATTTCCCAAGATTTTACTGTTCAACCTAATGCTGTAAGTCAAAAGATTGAATGGGATTTGACTGATTTGATCTTTACCTTTTCTAATCCTTCTATCGATAATACGATAGGTCTAAAGTTTGGTGTGAAAATTCTTAAGGGAGGTGATGCTACCATTGTAAGTAATGGAAATGACTTGGATATTACGTACCAATTTGGAGGTTTGGATTTTAAATTAGCAACGGGCGATTTTGGTAATCAAACTATTGATATTGGTTCTGGTGATATTGATATGGGTGTTGATTTTTGGGATGATATTGATGGAAGCTTCACTTTTGCGGATCCACGAATCAACGTTAAATTCAATAATACAGTTGGCTTACCATTTAAAGTGTTAGCTAATATGACAGCTTCAAATTCTGATGGTGATGTTCTGAATCTTGATCCTGATGCTCAGCTTCCTGATTATCCTAGAACAGAAGCTGAAGTTCTTGCAGGTATTGAAGCCTTAATCTTATATAATAAGGACAACTCACAAATTGTACCATTTATGGCTTTGCCTCCTTCAGGTAATATTACTTATTCTGGATCAGTAAAGATTAACGAGAATTTAGATGGAACTCGATATGACCCTCTTGCTGTAGGTAATAATATCAATATTATTTCAGGTAATTCTTCAATTGCGGCTGATTTAGAAATGGATATACCAATGGATTTCAAGGCTGATAATTTGAGTATTTCAGATACCATTGATGGGATTGATATTAGCGATGCAGATAAAATGATGAAGGCTGCAATCATCATTACATCGGAGAATGGATTACCACTGGATGTGAAAATTGAAAATATTTTCTTCACAGATGCGGCCTATACGGTACTTTCAACAATATCTAATGAGAGTATTATAAATGCGGCAGGGGTTACAGCTACTGGTGAGGTTGATGCATCTACAATTACTAAAGAGGTTAATAGAATTGAATTGACAGAGGCTCAAATAGAAAGTCTGAACGATACCGAAAATATCATCATTAAAGCTGTAGTAAGTACTTATGATGAAGGAAAACAGTCAGTGAAACTTCAGGGAACCGATAAGTTGAAATTTTCAATCTCGGTTAGTGCTCAACTCGATTTATCAAAATAACCTATAGCTTTTGTACAGATGCATAAAACAATAATAAAATATAGCCTGCTGTTATTTGTCGGATTAATCGTAAGTAATTTGGCTTCAGCACAAAAAATGAATAACACGCTGTACTTGATGCAGAATGTTCCTCAAAGCAATCAATTGAATCCAGCCATTCAACCAGAATGTAAAGTGTTTTTGGGTTTCCCTGGATTAAGTTCAATCTATGTGAACTATGCCAATAATGGTTTCACTTATAGTGACATCATTAAGGATGGTACAGGTTTGCAAAAGGATTCTTTGGTGGTAGATATTAATAGTTTTCATGATGCGCTTCAGTCAACCAATACGATTGTGAATCAACTTGATTATACCTTTTTCTCATTGGGCATTCGTGCTAAGAAAATGTTTTTCACCTTAGATGTTAGCTCTAAAATTGATAATCGTCTGGGGTTTGACAAAGGCTTGGTTTCATTCTTGAAAAACGGTAATGCCGGATATATGGGACGTACAGCAAATTTGGGGGCTATAGGTCTTGATGGTACTGCTTATAATGAAGTTGCTCTGGGTGTTTCGAAGCAGGTAACTGAAAAACTAACTGTAGGTGTGAAAGCGAAAATGCTTTTTGGTGTGGCTAATATGCATATGGATCAATCAAATTTATCGGTTTATACATCTGAGTCGGGTGATTTAGTTCAATTACGATCTAAGCAATTGATGAAAGTGTCTATGCCCTTAGATGTCACCCAAGATGCTGATGGTTATATTGACGATGTTGATGTGTTGGATGATGATTTTGATGGGACCTTCTTTTCTGGAACTAACAATAAAGGTTTTGCTTTTGATTTAGGAGCAACTTACCAATTCAATGATAGAACAACGTTCTATGCCAGTATACTCGATATTGGAGGCATTAAATGGAACGATACTTACGAGTTATCTCAAGACGCGACTTTTGATTGGCAAGGTGGCGATTGGTCACAATCAGGAAACTCGAATGATCCGAATTATCGCGAGATTGAAGACGTTATGGAAGACTTAACGGACTCTATTGCTGATGCCTTCCGATTTAAGGACAAAGCGGGTTCTTATTCAAGAGCCTTACCAACCAAAATATATCTTGGGGGATCTTATAAGTTGAACGAACGTGTGAATGTTGGTGCTGTTAGTCGCACAGAGATTTTTAATGGGAAAGTTCGTCCATCATTAAGCTTATCAGCTAATACGCGAGTAATTCGTAATTTTTCAGCTTCTCTAAGTTATTCTATGGTGAATAATTCATACAACAACGTAGGTGTTGGTATTGCTGCTAAATTAGGACCTTTTCAGATTTATGCTGTAAGTGATAATATTCTTGCAATGAATCCCAATACAGCAAAAACGGCGAACTTAAGATTTGGTATGAATATGATGTTCGGTTGTAGAAAGAAGACCAAAAAGAAAGATGTCTGTAAAATTCAGGAAGATCTAATTCTTGAGTATATGCAAAAGGAAACGAAAAAAGAAATTGAAGAGTAGTTTCTGATTATAATATCTAACAAATAGCTTGTCTGAAAGGACAAGCTATTTGTTAGATAATTCGTTGAATCAGTTATAATCGCCATTCATTGGTTTTAAAAGCACCTCGGGCATGCAATATCCACTGGCTTTCGTCCAAAGGATTAACACCTTTATATGCTCTTTTTTTCCCTTCTCCTTTGGGGCAATCCTGATAACCAGAAAAGCCGAACTTAACTTTCCCTTTACCTCCCGTAATGGAACTTAAACGGATATTAAAATCCATAGAAGTCGCTGCGGGAACTTCCCCCTCTAAATGAAACTTTCCATCGTCGAATTCAGGATTGGCAAAAACAGCACGCATTTGGTTTAATTCACTTGCAATTTTCCCAAGAAATTCTTCAGGTCCCGATATTCTAAACTTCAAGATGGGCTCCAATAGGTTTGTGTCAGCTTCTTGTAGGCCTTTCATAAGTCCCATTGGTGTTGCTATCATGAAATCGCCGGGGCGAGAATGCATCTCATGATCTTCCCCCTCGATAAGTGTAATTTTTATGTCGGTAACTTTCCATCCTTTAATTCCCTGTTCTAAAGCTTTGGGAATGGTTCGCTTTATTTCGTTCTGATACTTTTGAAGGACATTGTTGACGCCAACCACCGATTCGTAAACCACTCCACTTCCACGCTCGCCAGGTTCTATTTTAAATCGTGCCACAGCCCAGCAAGGCTTAGGCATGGTGTAACGGATATAGCCTTCAACTTCTCTTGCTGGTGTTTCTTTATATACAACAGTTGGTTCGTCAAAACCGACTTCTATGCCAAATCGACTACGAAGAAGCATTTCCAGAATCTCCATTTGGATAGTTCCCATAATGTGAAGATTCATTTCCCGATCTTTTTTAAACCACTCAAATTGTAATAAAGGATCTTCACTCGAAAGTTCTTGCAAGGCTCCAGCCAGCTTGGCATAATCAGCTTCGTTTTTTGATTTTATGCCAACAATCAGTAGTGGGATTTGCAAGGTCGTATTTTCTGGAATACCATTTTTACTCCCCAATATATCACCCACCTGAACTTCTGGCATGCCACTTACCAAACCTATATCGCCTGCTTCTAATACACCGATATCCATGTGTTTGTTGGTGTATATCTTTCGTATGAGTGAGACTTTTTCATCTCGGTTGGCGATCACATTCCTGATGCTATCTCTGTTCTTTAAGTTTCCGCCAAATAGGCGTATATGAGCCAAGCGTCCTAGTGTTTTATCGTGTTCAATTTTAAATACCAAGGCCGAGGTTTTGATTTCAGATTCTGACGATGCCTCTGGAAAATAAGTCACAATAGTATCTAACAGCTCAGGCATGCCTAAACCATTTTTAGCTACTCCCAATAGTACTGGGTTTATTTTTGACTGTTGGCACAAGTGCTGAGCTTTAGAAATACAGTAGGAGGGATTCAAAACTTCTCCTTCCAAATACTTTTCTAGTACTTCCTCGTCGGTATTGGCTAAGACTTCAAGAGATAATTCTTTTAGATCTTCACCCAATTCGTTGGTTTTATCTAGCCATAAATTATGAATTGCAGCCTCATTATTCCCTTCTTCGCTGCAAGTTTGAAGTGCAAATACGGGTGTTTTTAATTCCTTTTGTAAATCTTGAAAAACCTGAAGAACATCGGCACCTGGACGGTCAATTTTGTTGATAAAAATTAGAACAGGAATACCACGTTCGCAAAGTGCTTCGTATAAGGTATGGGTATGTGCCTGCACACCTTCTACTGCTGAAACAACGAGTATGGCTGCATCTAAAACCCGAAGAACCCGTTCCACTTCGGCCGAAAAATCGACGTGACCTGGTGTATCAATCAAATTAATTTGTGCGTCTTTCCACATAAATGAGGTGCAGGCTGATCGTACCGAAATTCCACGTTCCTTTTCTACCTGAAGCGAATCGGTGATGGCACTTCCCGAATCGACACTTCCTATTTTTCGTGTTGCTCCACCTAAAAAAAGCAGATTTTCAGTAATGGTTGTTTTACCAGCATCCACATGGGCTAGAACTCCTATATTTCGTATGTTTGACATATTCTCAAAATAGATTCTGAAACAAATTAGGCCATGAATATAAGGAAGTCTCGTGGAGGATAAAAAAGTTTCATAAGAAATAGATTTAGGCTAAAACATACTTTCTCTAAGAGATGAAATGGAAAGCTGGTGCCAAATGCAGAAACGAGGCTTTTGTTAAGGTTCCGATAGCTATCGGAAGCAGAGGAAACCCCAAAGCGAAGCTTGTAACAATGCGACTTGTATCATTGACTCTAGGCTTAAAACGTGTAAGCTATAATTGAATATGAGAAAGAGCGGGGAGTTGCAACGGAAAGCCCGCCGCTTATAGCTCCACTTAAGGTGCTATAAGCGAACACCCAAAAGCAAAAAGTGAAGAAGCGTGTAAAAAAAAAATGAAATGCTTATATTTGTCCTTCAAAATAAAATAGGATTATGAAATTTATATTAATTGCAATAGGAGTTTATTTCCTTATCAAATATTTATTTAGAGCTTTCTTCCCAGTTATTGTGAAGAAGACTTTTGAAAAAATGCAGCAAAAACAGCAGCAACAGCATCAACAGCAGTATCAAGAAAAACCAGAAGGTGAAGTTACTGTTGAAAAGAACACGACAAATAAAGACAAGCACGACACAAAAGGTGTAGGTGACTATGTCGATTTCGAAGAAGTGGACGACTAATTTGTTTCAGAATAGAGAATGATTCTTAGGCACTTTGTGCGTTTAAATTTGTTCATTCTAAGATGATCGGCTACTTTTGTTATCCAATTTCAGAAAAAATAAAATCTAAATAAAAAACTATGGCTCAGGAAGATGTTTTCAAAAAACTGGTAGCCCATTGTAAAGAATACGGATTCGTATTTCAATCATCAGAAATTTATGATGGTTTATCTGCGGTTTACGATTATGCACAATTGGGTGTTGAATTAAAAAACAACATTAAAAAGTATTGGTGGGATTCGATGGTAAAACTGCACGAGAATGTAGTTGGTATTGATACTGCTATTTTTATGCACCCTACCATTTGGAAAGCATCGGGACACGTTGATGCTTTTAGTGATCCTTTGATTGATAATAAGGACTCAAAAAAGCGTTACAGAGCTGATGTTTTGATTGAAGAGCTTTTGGCTAAGTTCGAGACTAAAATGGATAAGGAAGTCGCTAAAGCTCAAAAGAAGTTTGGCGAAACTTTCGATGAGGCTCAATTCCGTGAGACTAACCCTCGTGTGTTGGCCAACAAAGAAAAGATGGATGCTGTGCATGCTCGTTTCGTTGAAGCTTTAGATAAAAATGATCTTGATGAGTTGAAGCAAATCATTATTGATAATGCGATTGCTTGTCCTGTTTCGGGAACTAAAAATTGGACTGATGTTCGTCAGTTTAACTTGATGTTTTCAACCGATATGGGTTCAACTGCTGATGGTAGTAGCAAAATTTACCTTCGTCCGGAAACGGCTCAGGGTATCTTTGTGAATTACCTGAATGTACAGAAAACAGGTCGCATGAAAATTCCTTTCGGAATTGCTCAAATTGGTAAGGCGTTCCGTAACGAGATTGTTGCTCGTCAGTTTATCTTCCGTATGCGTGAGTTCGAACAAATGGAACTTCAGTTCTTTGTTCGCCCGGGTGAGGAGATGAAATGGTTCGACGCATGGAAAGAAACACGTATGAGCTGGCACAAAGCTCTTGGTTTTGCAGATGATAAATACCGTTTTCACGATCACGATAAGTTGGCTCACTATGCCAACGCTGCAACAGATATTGAATATAAGTTCCCATTCGGATTTAAAGAGGTTGAAGGAATTCACTCTCGTACCGATTTTGACTTGAAACAACATCAGGAATTTTCTGGTAAAAAAATTCAATATTTCGATCCTGAGTTAAATGCGAGCTATACACCCTATGTGGTTGAAACCTCAATTGGTGTAGACCGTATGTTCCTCGAGATTATGTCGGAAGCTTACAATGAAGAAAAAATTGAAAAAGAAGATGGTAAAGTTGACGAACGCATTGTTCTGAAATTGCCTCCAGCATTGGCGCCAGTGAAACTGTGTGTAATGCCATTGGTTAAAAAAGATGGTTTACCTGATAAAGCTCGTGAGATTATTAAGGAATTGAAATTCGATTTCAATTGCCAGTACGATGAGAAAGATTCTATTGGTAAGCGTTACCGTCGTCAGGATGCTATTGGAACACCTTTTTGTGTGACTTTAGATCACCAATCGTTAGAAGACAATACGGTGACCTTGCGTTATCGTGATACGATGGCTCAGGAGCGTGTTGAGATTGCGAAACTATATGATATCATTGAGTCAGAAGTAAGCATGAAAAAGTTATTCAAAAAGTTGACATAGTCTTTAAAAGCTTAAATATATAGAGAGGTACCCAACGGGTGCCTCTTTTTTTTTGTGCTGAACTGAACAATATTGGCTTCAAGTAGGGAAGTTCCCCATAGTAGAAAGTGTCAGGTTGGTATATTTGTGACTTGGAAATTTATGGACAGGTTTTAAAACTCTACAACTCAACTGACTACAAGATTATGGAAAAGAACTTGACTAAGAAGCGAGGCTGGACTGATCGTTTTCTAAATGTGACTGAAAGATTCGGGAATGCGCTCCCGCATCCGGCAACGCTGTTTGCCATATTTGCCTTATTGGCTATCTTATTATCTGGTGTTGCATCATTCTTCGATTGGCAAGCAGTTCACCCCGGTACTAAAGAAACAATCAATGTTGTTAACTTGTTATCAGTTGAAGGTTTTCATCGCATCTTAATTGAGATGGTTGATAATTTTACAGGCTTTGCACCCTTGGGTATTGTAATGGTAGCCATGTTGGGTATAGGTATTGCCGAAAGTTCGGGACTTATTGGAACATTAATTCGCAAGTTGGTTTTATCAGCTCCCAAAAACATGCTGACTTTTGTGATTGTATTGGCAGGTATCTTATCCAATACAGCTTCTGATGTGGGCTATGTTTTATTGATTCCATTGGCAGGTATTATTTTTGTGGCTGTCGATCGCCATCCTATTGCGGGTATGGCTGCTGCTTTTGCCGGTGTTTCAGGAGGTTTCTCTGCTAACCTTATCTTGGGAACGATTGATCCTTTATTAGCAGGACTATCGCAAGAAGCAGCCCGTATTGTTGATCCGACCGTAACAGTGAACCCTACTGGTAATTATTATTTTATGGTGGTTTCAACCTTCCTTGTTGCCATTGTTGGTACAGTAGTTACAGAGAAATTAATTGAACCTCGTTTAGGTGTCTATAAAGATGCGGCAAAACATAAGGAAGATATTCATCAGCTTACCAGTCTGGAAAAACGAGGCCTGCGTTGGGCTTTATATGTGGTTCTTTTCTTAACTGCAATCACAGTTTGGGGCTTATACCCAGAGGATGGTTTCTTTAGAGGTCCTGATGGAGGATTCTTAACATCGCCTTTGATTAAAGGAGTAGTGGCTCTCTTATTTTTAGGAGCTGGAGCTTGTGGTATTGCTTATGGTTTTGGAGCAAAAGTCTTCAAGTCTGATGCTGATATCATGAAGGGCATGGGTAAATCAATGGAAACTCTTGCAAGTTACTATGTGCTTGTTTTCTTTGCTGCTCAGTTTGTGGCTTATTTTAAATGGTCGAACTTAGGTGTTATTATGGCTGTTAAAGGAGCGGGAGCACTAATGGCTGCTGATATTGGTATGATTCCATTGATGATCTTATTTGTGCTCTTATCGGCTCTTATTAATATGTTGATGGGCTCGGCTTCGGCAAAGTGGGCGATTATGGCACCCATCTTTATTCCTATGTTTATGCTGATGGGCTACTCGCCAGAGTTATCTCAAGTTGTTTATCGTATTGGCGATTCTGTAACCAATGTGATTTCGCCAATGATGAGTTTCTTTGCGCTGATTATTGCATATGTACAGAAATACGATAAGGAATCAGGTATTGGAACGATTATAGCAACCATGTTGCCGTACTCAGTTGCATTTTTTGTGGCTTGGGTCATTTTATTGATGGGCTGGCTTATGCTTGGCTTACCATTAGGACCTGGAGCAGGCTTAGAATATTCCATGCCTAACTAGAAAATATAAAAAAAAGAGGAATTTTAACCTCCGGTACAATTTATAGAATAATGAAAGTCAGAGAGGTACCTGTATCGGGCGGTTTCTCTGACTTTTTTTTATTAAAAAAAGCTTGTTTTTGTTTTGCAAGAATGAAACATTTCCATACATTTGCAACGCATTCAAAAGCAATGCCCAGATGGCGGAATTGGTAGACGCGCTGGTCTCAAACACCAGTGAGGCAACTCG
>NZ_JBFFKR010000130.1:0-9431 GCF_041555295.1 Ancylomarina sp.
GAAAAATGGCTACAAGATCAGCATTTGATTAAAAAACAAAAAAAGGCTGCTTAGGATTAATGAATTTAAACAGTCAAAATCAATCACTAAAAGGAAGATTAAAAAATAGAATAAAACTCTAGGATATCAGGGGTCAAAACAGGCAGTATCTTTGATATTTATCTGAAATGAATCGAGTTGATTATTAAATTTTGGTTGTATGCAACAAGTTTTTAGATTAAAACGTATAGGAATGACTCTGGTTACACTTATGGTCATTGTAGGATCATTATTCGCACAAGAATATCGAGACGGTATGAAAGAGGGCCATATTAGGATAAAATTTAAGGCCGAATTGTCTACCTTATTAAACAGTTTGCAAACTAAAAGTGTAGATGGCATTCTTATTACTGGTATTCAATCCTTAGATGAGGTGAACAAACAATTCTCGACAGTGGAAATGAAAAGAGTATTTCCTTATTCCCCTAAAAATGAGGCAAAGCATAAGAAATATGGTTTTGACCTGTGGTATGAGCTTCGATATACTTCCAAGATAAGTCCTCTTGAGGCTGTAGCTGCTTATGCTGAACTTGTTGAGATAGAAATAGCTGAGCCAATTTTGGAAGCAACACTGAATAAAAAGAATTCTCAACGCCGTCCTGCGCCTTGAAAAGTATTCTAAATAAATAAGTTGAATTAGAGGGAGCTGTTTATACGGCTCCCTTTTTTTTTGGCTTTCCGACTCGTCTTTTAATGACCCGCCAATCATTCTTTTTTAGAAGAAAGTAACCAAATTTAATAGAAAAAGTTGATTGCCTGAAAATCAATACTTATTGATTCGTGGGTGTGGAGATGTTATGCTTAAAAAGATGTGTAGAGTGAAATTGTAGGTGTGTATTCTTATAAAGTAGGAATTTTGTTAAGGCTTTATTTTTGGGCGCTTGCTGAAAACCGACTAATCTTGTACAAGTAAGAATGACAACTGTGATTCTTATTTTCATAGTCAGTAAATTCAATAAAGAAGCTTTTACTAAAACATTAAAAACAAACAGACCGCATCAACTTTGTCTTTGTGTAAGAGACAATGAAAATAAACTTTTATGATAATAGTGGTTAATTACCGTAAATTAAACGGGTCTGTTTTAAAATTAGGTGTTTATAAGAGAGAAATATCAGAACTTGATTGTTAGTTAGTCGGTTTCATAATATTCTGAATTTCTTTTTTGTAAGAGTGAATGTATGGATGTGAGTATTGCTCTAGCGGTGCTCACGTCCATTATTCACGCCTAAAAATTAGTGTTTATTGATAATGCTATGATTTACACTTCAAAAACCAGTTTCAATCTTTTGCCAGTAAATCGAGGGCCCCTAATTATTAAATAAAATAGTCTTTCAGCTTCCATATTTTTTAAGAAAGCACTTGCGTTTTTATCTCATGTTTTACGGGTCGATACCCCCCAATAACTTATTACAAGTTTCATCAACGAGATTACAAAATGGCGGCATAATCTTGAGCTGTTTCTCTTCTTTAGTCCCTACAAATATTAATTCATCTATTTTTTTGTGTCAGTTTTCTTTCGCGTAATGTTATGCCTGTCTATTAGTTGTTTAGGCGTTTTTGTAGTGGTGTTGTCATGTTGATGCATGGCTTGAGTAGTGAAAAAGATAGGGCGCAAAGACCACCTGGTAGGATTTATGCTATGGCCTTTTATTAAGATTACTCGGCATAAAGTTCATTCTTGCACTCTTGGAAAAATCAAGGTCTGATATCGATTGTAACAGGATTAAAAAGGGTGTTGAAACTAGTTTTGCGTTAGTGAATGTAAACTGTCCCCAAAGTTGATCCCTCCTAAAACCTGAAGCAAATCATAGACTTGAATCCAATTTAAAATAATGCTTCTTGAAAAGCTCTATCCTATTATTAAAGAGGAGTGGATCGATAGGTGTGTATAAACATTAACTTATTAACTAAATAAACAAAAATCTATGAAAAAAATGATTGGGCTATCCTTATTCCTGTTTTTGCTGGGAGTACAGATAGTATTAGCGCAAACCAAACAAATTACTGGTAAGGTTATCAGTGACGAGGATGGACTTGGAATCCCAGGGGTTTCAGTCGTTTTAAAAGGAACAACTATAGGTACTTCAACAAATATTGACGGTGCTTTTACAATTGAAGCCCAGAATTCAGACATTTTGGTGTTCTCATTTGTAGGTATGCAAATACAGGAAGTTCCTGTTGGAACTAAAACTGTTCTTAATGTGACTATGAGTCCTGAATCCTTGAGTGTGGATGAAGTTGTAGTCGTAGGTTATGCAAGCAAAAAGAAAGGTGCTATTACAGGTGCTGTTTCTACTATTAGTGCCGACAAACTTGAGCAGGTTCCTGTTGCGAGTTTTGATAATGCCCTTCAGGGACAAACAGCGGGAGTACAGGTAATGGCTTCATCTGGACGTCCGGGTGCTGCAGCCTCTATTCGTATTCGTGGTGTATCTTCAATTAATGCAGGTACTGAACCTTTAGTAATAATGGATGGTGTTCCAATTTCGAATGGCGACTTTTCGTCATTAAATGTTAACGATATTGAAAGTATTTCTATTTTAAAGGATGCTGCATCTACTGCTATTTATGGTGCGCGTGGTGCCAATGGTGTTATCGTTGTAACCTCTAAGCGCGGTATTAGTAAAGGAAAAACAGAGATCACTTACCGTGGTCAGTATGGATTATCTAAGTTAGCTCGTAGTAACTTCGATATGATGAATACTGAAGAAAAACTGCGTTATGAAATTGAGCTTGGACTTAGAGGAGCTGACGATCCTATAAATGCAGAACTTAGTAAAGTTAATGTAAATTGGAGAGATGAGGTTTTCCGTGATGCACCTATGCAATCTCATGAGATTTCAGTTCGAGGGGGTAATAATAAAACCCGATTCTTTTTATCTGGTGGCTATTACGATCAGGAAGGGATTCAGTACCGTTCAGATTTTAAACGCTATACCGGAAGAATCAATTTAGATCATAATGCTAGTGATAAGCTTAAGCTAGGTACATCTATAACTTTAGGATTAGAAGAAAATAACTATACAACTACCACGACTAATAGTGTATACAACCCGGCTTTTGTTGGCTATCTAATGAATCCTTACCTAAAAGCTCGTAGAGACGATGGTTCATATACGACTCCTGAAGAAGATGGTCTTCCGTTTGGTAACCCATTGCAGCAGCTTGATCTAAACGAAGATTTTTCGACTAAAGTAATGGTGCAAGGTAATGTGTTTGCTGAGTATAGATTTACAGATTACCTTAAGTTTAAGACGACTGTAGGTGTCGACTTTAAGGATTATGTAGATAAAAGTTACACAAGCCCTGAATCTGCATGGGGATTAGCTACCGAAGGTCAAGTGGGTCGTTCATTTTCTCGTATTTTTAAATTGAATACGACAAACTTGTTAAGCTTTAATAAAACGTTTAACGAGGTGCACGATGTTTCTGCTTTTGCAGGTTTCGAGAGCCTTGAAGGAAAAGTTGAATCTTTTGGTGTTTCTGCAATAAAACTACCTTCAAGTCATATGAAAATGTTAAGTACTGCGGCTGAATACGATGGTACTCCTAATGGGTCAGTTTCAGAGTATGCTCTTCTATCATTTTTAGGATCGGCAAGTTATGGTTATAATGGAAAATATTATGCTGATTTTACTTACCGTAGAGAAGGTTCTTCTCGTTTTGGTGAAGATGTTCGCTGGGCCGATTTTTGGGCTGTAGGTGCTCGTTGGAATGCGAAATCTGAATCTTTCCTAGCTTCGAACGAAATGATTTCAGCTTTAAGTTTTAAAGTTGGTGTTGGTACTTCTGGTAACTGGGAGATTGGAAACTATTCTCATATGAATCTTTATGGTTTTGGTATTTATAATGGAGATAATTCTTCTGCTCCTATTGCTCCAGGAAATCCAGATTTAACATGGGAGCAATTAATGAAAATAAACTTAGGTGTAGATTTAGGTTTATTCAACCGTGTGAATCTTGCTATGGATGTGTATCACGAAACCACTTCTGACATGTTATTCGACGTACCACTTTCATTAACTTCAGGTTTTAGCAGCCGTTGGTCTAATGTGGGTTCAATGGTAAATAGAGGTGCTGAATTAACCATCAATGCAGATATTATCAATTCTGGTGACTTTAACTGGAATTTGTCTGCAAATGTAGGGTACAACCAAAGTGAAATTACAGAACTTTACGATGGCAAGGATGAATTTCGTAAGGGCAGTCTAATATATAAAGTGGGTGAGTCTTACGGACAAATGTATTATACTCGTTTTGCTGGTGTTGATCCTGCTACAGGTAAGAATCTTTGGTTAACAAAAGATGATAAGATTACCGATAATTTCTCTGAGGACGATGCAGTTATGCTTGAAGGTAAGAGTTTTATCGCTCCCTGGACTGGTGGTTTTACAAATACCTTCTCATATAAAGGTTTAACAGTACAGGCTTTCTTTTCATGGGTTAAGGATAAGTATATGCTGAATAATACTCGCTATTTTATCGAGTCTAATGGTCAATTCGCAAGCTTTAACCAGACTAAGCGTATGCTTAACTACTGGAAAAAACCAGGTGATATAACTGACATCCCAAAACCTAACGGACAAACTTATTTTGATTCTCGTTTGGTTGAAGATGCATCTTTCTTAAGATTGAAAAATTTAATGGTAGCCTATACAGTTCCTAAAGATTTTATTGAAAGAATTAAAGGGGTTGAGGGTGTAAGAGTTTATGCTCAAGGACAAAATCTTTTAACTTTCTCTAAATATTCAGGTTTCGATCCGGAATTCGATGGTGTTGTTGAGTTAGGTATGTATCCTCAGGTAAAGACTTTTACTTTTGGAGTAGATGTTAAATTCTAAAGAATAAATAAGAATGAAAAAAATATATAGTTTATTATTAGCAGTGATGCTATTGGGTTTTTATTCCTGCGAAGATTTCCTGGATAAACAACCGACTACATCTATTGATGCAGACAAAGCAATTACGAATGTTAAGGATGCTGGAATAGCATTAAATGGAATGTATTCTGCTTTTAAAAGTTCGGGGTATTATGGCAGATCTTTTGTTGTCGTTCCGGATATTATGGCAGACGAAGCTTTTTCTGTGATTGGTTACTCTAATACTTATGGAGAAATGTATAAGTGGACCTACACTTCCGGAATGGGATCTAGTCCTTGGGGAGTCATGTATGCTACGATTATTCGTTCTTCTAATATTATTAATGTAATTGACGATATTCAAGGAGATTCTATTCAGAAGGCATCTATTAAGGGTGAAGCTTTACTAGGACGTGCTCTGGCTCATTTCGATTTGGTTAAAACCTATGGTAAGGCGTATAACGCTTCTACGGCCTCAACAGATTTAGGAGTGCCTGTTATTACGGAATACCAACAAGGGCAGCCTGAAAGAAATACTATTGAAGAGGTTTATGCTCAGGTTATTGAGGATGCAACTGAAGCAAGAGAATTAATTCCTGCTGCTGGAGAAGAAATTCATGATGGTGACTTTACACGTTATTTCACTAAACATGCTGCTGATGCTCTTCTTGCTCGTGTATATTTATATATGAACAATTGGGACAAAGCGATTTTCCATGCTTCTAATTTGATAGATGAGAATAGATTTGCTTTAGCAGGTTATGGGGACAATGACGATGATTTTCAATCTATGTGGACTTATGATGATGGCAGTGAGATCATTTGCAAGTTTGGTCTGACTGTTGCAGATGCTTCTGGTGCAACTCCGGGGTATAGTTATTATAATGATTCTCAAGGGCTTCCAAAGCCGGATTATGTTCCTGCTCAATGGTTGTTAGATATGTACGATACTAATAATGATATTAGATATGCTTCATATTACAAAACGGTTAAAACAGCCTATAGTGATTGGGTTACCACTTTGGTAAATAAGTATCCTGGAAATCCGGAATTTACTGGATCTAATCAGAACGGAGCTCATATGCCTAAGCTTTTCCGTTTAGCAGAGATGTATTTGATTCGTGCAGAGGCTTATGCTGAAAATGATAACGATGCCCTTGCTGCAGCCGACTTAAATGCTCTTAGAGCAAAACGTATTGTAGCTTATTCTGATGAATTTCTAACTGGTGACGATCTTAAAGCTGCTATTTGGGACGAAAGAACTAAGGAGTTAGCTTTTGAAGGTCATCGTTTTTTCGATCTAAAACGTAAAGGTCTTGGTTTTACACGTATTCCTCAGGAAAATACCGTTTCTGGACCCAATGCACTATCTATCTCATCATCTAACCACAGATGGTTGTGGGCAATCCCTCAGTCTGAATTTAATGGAAATGAGAATATGGATCAGAACTCTGGCTATTAATCTAAATACAAAAAAAAATGAAAAATATATATTGGCTATTTGTAATGCTTTTGACCCTCGGGTTTGGAGCATGTACTGCCGAAGTAGATGAAATTCTATTTCAGGATAAAAATGCTTGTATCTCCTTCATAGAAGAAGAGTTTGAAATTGATGAAGATGTTGAACTTGATCAAACTTTTGAAGTTATTTATCATACTGCTTCTCCAAAGGCAGTAACTGTAGATTTCGATTTTGTAAGTGATGGACTTGCTAATCCGGCTATCGAAGGGGTAGATTTTGAGTTGCTTAATTCAAGCAAGACTTTGACTTTTGGTTCTACTTCGTATAAGAATGCGATTCGTATTAAAGTAATCGGTAATGATACTGTTGATGCGAACAGACAGATTAAAATTAAATTGAAGTCTAGTTCCTTAGATTTACCATTAGGATTAGCTGATGGTTTAAAGTCTGAAATTTTAATCACAATCCTTAATAATGATATCGAAGTTGATGATTCTCATCCTTTAGCACAGCTTTTCGGTTTTTATACTGAGGATGATTACGATATGACTGCTGAAGGCAATCCTTTGGATCCAAATTCAGGGAATTCTGTAACGATTTTACCTGATCCTGAAGATGAAACTCAGGTCTTAATCATGAATTTATGGGGAATTGGTGAAGATGTTGCAATGACGGCTTCTGTTGACCTTGATGAGATGACATTGAGCATTCTTCCGGGACAGGTGCTGTTTGTTCATCCTGATTATGGAGCAGCTAAAGCAGTACGCTATGATCAGGTTTCTCAAGGATGGGATCCTTCCGGAGCGATAGTTTGTCAAATTGGTGAGGATGGTAACATTAGCACTGAAATCTGGGGTGCTCTTGTAGATGCAGGATACTTTGGTATTTATACCACCGTATTTCGTAAGAAATAAAAGATATAGCTTTTTAGTTAGAGGGGCCGAAAGGCTCCTCTTTTATCCCTTTTTAATAAACAATGAATTTACCTTATATCTGCCTTAGATATAATATCTATATGTGTTGCTTGAACTGCTGATGTTGAGATGATTAAAGAGAATTTTAATGAATTATTTAACCCAAAGAACTATTCTGAGAATGAAAACACAGGACGTGTTGCTGACTATTTTCATGATAATTCTTTTGGAAAGATAAAATTAGATATTGAAGGACTCTATGAGTAAATAAAGACATGCTTATATAAAAATGTTAGTTAGTCGGTAGGTTTGGTTAAAAAGGGGAGGTGATCTCAGGAAATACCCTTCCCTTTTTTTGAAATACAAATGGCAAGCATTTAACTGAATGAAATCAATATAGTCCTGAAAAAATAATTAATGAAATCTAATGGAAGGTTGGCATTATTACTTACAATAATTACTAATCATGTCTGCAAATATAATTAGAAAGCCGACCTACCATCAGATTTTATAAGGAATGAAGAATAGGTAATAAATGGTTTAGATTCTAGCCAAGGGAGTATCCCCAATTAAATTAACTCTTTACATTAAGAATTTGATATGATTTTCTATCTGAAAAGTATGCTCATATTGTTTGCCCCATTTTCTTTTTTAGCAAGCAATACTGATGATTTAAAACCAAAGATTGAATTAGTAAGTCCACTAGAGAGTACACGAATTTTCCCTGGAGGAACATTAAACGTGAATGCTGTTCTGTCAGACAATATGGCCTTAGAGGATTATCATATCAGTATTAGTAAAGGAGGATCGGATGCTCTGTGCTATGTAAAGTGTTTTTCATGTAACAACTTAATCAATGCAAGTGTTGATGCTACAGGAAACCCTTTGCCAATTATTAAAGGCAAACTTAATGCTAATCTCAACTTTAATATTGGTGTAGCAAAAGACGCAGTAATTGGTGATTATGATTTTACTATACATGTAAAAGATAAAGCCGGGAACAAGCATATTAAAAAAGTGAATTTTATGATTTCTCGGTTTTAGTAAAGTATTATGAAATAGGTGATGTTATAGCTTATATGGGATACAAATAAGCTGTGTAGTTGTATCCCATATAGTTTGGTTTAATAATAGTCGGTTAGTTTCTTAAAAGACCGGATGGCTAGGTGTGTAGCTGTTCGGTCTTTGTTTTTTTATTGGATATTTGAATTTTTCACGCGATTGAAAGGCTTGAGATATAGTTTTGAATAATCTATATTAATTTTAAGTTATGAGTGATGTAGAAGGGGGGAGTATTTCTAAATATAATATTGATATCATGTTTGAATTGTACTCTAAGCCCTTAGTGAATTATGCTAATTCATTTTTAAATGATTTTAATTTAAGTGAGGATATTGTACAAGAAGTTTTTTTAAGGCTTTGGGAGATACGAAATGAGATTAAGATCTATAATTCATTAAGAGAATATTTGTTCCGCTCTGTGAGAAATAAGTGTATCAATAAAAGACGAAACCAAAAAAATGTGGAACAATATCAATACGATAGAACTTGTATAACAAATGAGGAACAATTAATTCTCACCCAACCTAATGGAGAAGACAAGTTTCATAAATTATATCAGGCGATGGAACATTTGACGCCCAAACGGAAACAAATTCTGAATTATGGCTTATTTGGCCTTAAAAATCAGGAAATCGCCGAAGTAATGGGGATAACCATTAATACATTAAAAACTCAAAAAAGTCACGCATATAGAACACTGCGAACAGTAATGGAGGTTTGTTGAAATTGATATCTGTCAGTAATTTGTGGGCAATTATTGCAAAACGTTCAGGCATACCAACTCCAAAGTCCGCCTCGGATTACACCTTCCTTAAACCTCCGCCTCCTAGCGCTGGAGACAAGTGTGTTCTGGGGTAATATGTCTAAATATCAATAGCTTGTAGTTCTGACGGTTTTTGTTTGCATGTTTTTTACAAGTTTGATTCAATGAATAATGCTTATTCAATCTAGCAAATATGGATTTGGTTCTGCAGTACCTTGTTTTATTAGCGTTTTTATTTGGTCATAAAAAAAAAGGGATACTCCAATGGAATTTCCCTTTTAAACTCGTCGGGATGACAAGATTTGAATTTGCGACCCCTGGTCCCCCAGAC
>NZ_JBFFKR010000131.1:0-9403 GCF_041555295.1 Ancylomarina sp.
GAGGTAATCGAAGAAGGTAAAACCATATTGGCTGCAACCCGCCAAGCCTACGACGGTAATAAAACCGAAGACGACGAAACCACTGCAGCCTATGCCGCTTTCTATAACACAAAAATAGAGCTGGAAGATATCTTCAATATCCACCGTAAAAAAGCCAAAGTTGTATTTCGCAACGACCCATTAATATTAGATAAATTAGCCATTTCGGGTGCTATGCCACGCACATACATTAAATGGGTGGAAGCTGCTAAGAAATTCTATAGCGTTGCCCTAGCCGATGCAGGCATTCAAGCGAAACTGATCCGTTTAAAAGTTACCCTCGAAGATTTAACGGCAGCCAACACCATCATTACTGATTTGGAAAAAGCACGTTCGCTATACCTTCAAGAAGAAAGTGAATCACAGGAGGCAACCCGAACAAAAGATGAAGCCTTTTATAGAATAGATGATTGGATGAGCGAATTCTACGCCGTTGCCAGAATTGGTTTGGAAGACAAACCTCAGCTATTAGAGGCCTTAGGCAAAATAGTTAGAAACTAGAACAAAAGCCCAGCAGTGTGCGATTAGCTTCGCTGATCTCCACTTCGTTTTGGTAGTATCGCGTTCCTTATGTTTTAAATCAAATCCCCAAACTTTAATGAGTTTGGGGATTGTTTTTTTAGGTTCAACGAATATTAAAATAATCCAAGCCATAGCTTGAAATTAATCTAAGTAAGGAAATCCAACTTTTACTAGCTTCTGAATTATAAAGAGTCGTTCTATTTTATATAGAATGCATGTTTTACTTGAATTCAATATACTGTTTAGTCGAATTTATCATTAGTTTTAGGATGATAAATTTAATAGTGGTTTTCTTTATTTGTGAAAAGTAAAAAAAATCCAATAACAATTCGTTTAAAATAGAGTAAATATGAAAATTAAATTAGTATTTGTTGTGTTAATTAGCCTGGTATGTGTATTGGGTTCTTTTGCTCAGGATTCCAATAGTAAGAAACCAGCAAAAATGTTTATCATTAATGGTGAAGAGGTGACTCAGGAGTATGCGTTTAGTTTGGATACTAAACGAATTAAGCAAATGAATATGGGCGTTTCAGGCGAGGCCAAAGAAGCCCTAATAAAAAAGTATGGCGAAAGAGTTAACGAAAGTTCTGTGGTTGTATTTGATCTTTACACCGATGAAGAAATGAAGACCGTAAAACGAATTACGCCAGAAGAAGCCGTTGCCATTAACAAAAAGAATGCTGATGAGCGAGCAAAAAAAATCAAGGAATCGACATTGATAAACCCAGGTGATATGGCTCCGGACTTTGTAGTTGACATGTTAGATGGACAAAAAATTAAACTGAAGGATCTGAAAGGGAAAGTTGTTTTGCTTAATTTCTGGGCTACATGGTGTGCGCCATGTATGAAAGAACTTTACGAGTTTCCTGATAAAATTATTAAACCTTTTGCTTCTAATAATTTTGTTTTACTTCCGGTTTCACGTGGTGAACAAGAAGATGTGGTAAGAAAAAGAATGGAGAAGCTAAAGACCAAAGGCATTGTATTTAATGCGGGATTAGATCCTAATCAGGATATTTATAAGCAATATGCTACTGACTTTATTCCTCGAAACTTTCTTATCGATCAAAATGGGAGAGTCGTTTACACTTCGATAGGTTATAGCGAAGAAAAATTGAATGAATTGGCTAAGAAGATTGATGAATTATTGAAGGTATCAGAGAAATAAAAAGTACTCGTGCAGTAGCAAAGGATGTAAATGCAAAACGCCTCAAACTATAATTGTTTGAGGCGTTGTTGTTATAGAGCTTCTTTAGTTCGATGCCTTGGGTATCGTGAAATAAAAACAAGAACCTTCACCCAATGTGGATTTGACGCCAATTCTACCTTTGTTGATTTCAACAAACTCCTTACACAGGAGTAAGCCCAATCCAGTGCCTTTCTCACCAGAACTGCCAACTGTCTTGTATTTCTTATCGATTCGGAATAGCTTGTCTATATTCTCATCTGAAATACCTTCACCTTCATCAGCAATTACTACTTTATAGTTAGAATCTTCTGATTTAAGCGAAATATTGATTGTGGAATCCAGCCTAGTGAACTTTATGGCATTATTCAACAGGTTCCGAATAATGGTATTAATCATTTCCTTATCAGCAAAACCTTTGGCTTTATCAGGTAAATGATAGTCGATTTTAATGCCTTTTTTGTGTGCCGTGACCATATAAAGATTGATATTCTCTTTTATCAGGTCGGCAAGATCACAGTTTTCAGGTTGATAGGTAATCTTACCCGTTTGCGATCGCGACCAGGTTAAGAGATTCTCTAATAGTGCATAAATATGATTGATACACTGATTAATTTTTTGAACACCCATTTTCTTTTCATCATTATCTATAGCGTCATAGTTCTCGTGTATCACTTGAGATATCGACATCAGGCTGGTGAAAGGATTCTTTAGGTCGTGCGAAATAATCCTAAAGAAAGTATCCTTAGTTGCATTCAGTTCCTTAAGATGTTGTTCCGATTCTGTTAATTTTTGATTGGCAATACTAATTTTTTCATTCTGAATAAGAAGTAGTTTGTTTGTTCTTATTTTCAACAAATACCTGTAATTGAAAATGATGATGGCAATCAACAGTAGTATCTCAAGCAAAATAAACCACCATTCCATCCAAAAAGGAGGGTTGATTTTTATGCCCAATTCTCGAGTCTCTGTGCTCCATATGCCATCCGAATTCTGTGCTTTTAGTTGAAACAGATATTTACCTGGTTTTAAATTGGAGTAGGATACAAAATTTCGTTCCCCGGCATCAATCCAATTTTTATCAAGGCCCAGCATTCTGTAGTTGTAGCGTATTTGTTTAGGTGAAAAGCTTGATAGAGATGAAAACTCCATAGAGAGATGTCTTTGCTGATAGTCGAGTGTGATTTTATCAGTAGAAATGATACTTTTTTGAAGCTTGTAATGATCCTTAATGGCGTCGTAGTGCAGACGGTGGTCTTTGATTGAATCTATCTCTTGAGCCACAACCACGTCCTTACCCAATATTTGCATCTTGGTGATGATTGCATTATAAACGGGCTCAGGTTTGATTTCCTTTTTAGGATCGATAATATTTAATCCATAAACTCCTCCAAAATAGAGTAGCCCTGATTTACCCTTATGAAAGGCTCCCCCATTGAATTCATTGGATTGAAGTCCATCTTGGATTGTGAAATTCTTAACTGAATAATCTTTAATATTGAATCGACAGATGCCATAATTGGTACTCAACCAAATATTCTCTTGGTGGTCGGGCAGAATGCCATAAATCACATTATTGGGTAATCCCTCGCTAACACAGAAATGCTTAAAGACTTTAGTCTCGGGATCGAAGCGATTGAGTTGATTGTTGGTTCCAATCCACATGATTCCATCAGTATCTTCATAAAAACTGAAGACAATATTATCGGATAGTGAGTTTTGAGAGTTTGGAATAAAGTGATAATGCGTGAATTGTTCTGTCTTTTTATCTAGAATATTAAAACCCCCTCCATAATTTCCGATCCACAGCAGTCCTTTACTGTCTTCATAAATTGAGGAGTAAATAAAATTGTGTGAGATGCTGTGTGGATCAGAACTGGAATGTAAATACCTTTTAAAGGTCTTCGTTTTGGGATCGAAGCGATTTAAGCCCTGACGGGTTCCAATCCACAATATACCTTCACTATCTTCGAAAATAACACGAACCGAGTTGTGAGATAGACTGTTGGGTTTGTTGGCGTTGTTTCTGTAGTTCGTTTTTTGTCCTGTTTCAGGATTCAGTTTATAAAGGCCTTCTCCATGGGTTCCAACCCAAATTTGTCCTTTACTATCTTCATATACATCGCGAATAGCTGGCGTATTATCAAATGTATAATGCTTAAAATTTCCTGTTGATCTGTCATAAGCACTCAGTCCAGCATCATTTGTTCCTATCCAAACGGTTTGCTTGTGATCTTCCCAAATGCTCCACACAAAATCGCTTGGCATACTGTTTGTTGATAGGGCATTGTGCTTAAGAAGTTCAAATTTATGCGCCTGAGGATCGTAAATGCTGATACCAGCACCAAAGGTTCCAATCCAAATAGCACCGGAATTGTCTTCGTATAGGCAGTTGATAGAATTTTGAGATAGGCTTTGAGGATCAGCTGAATTGTGATTGTAGTGGCTTATTTTATAGGTGTGGGCATCTACTTTATAAAGACCAGAACCAAAGGTGCCATACCAGATATTGCCAATTTTGTCTTCAACAATAGGTTTGACCGTATTGGTTGCTAAACTGTTGGAAGAATCATAAGCTTCTATAAAAAGCTTGAACTGATTTTCGTCCTTTCTTTTTTTATAGAGTCCATTTTGTGTTCCTATCCAGAGGTTTTCTTTTTTGTCTATATAAATGCTTTCAATATGGCGTTTGCTGAGTTGAATCTCAGAATTGATCTGATTTAAATTGGTTTGTGTGTTTAATGTAAAGAGTCCAATAGAAGACCCGATTAAGAGTTTATCTTCGTGATAATAGAGGCAATTTACTTTTATTGATTTGAGTTCAGAGAAAGTGCTCGTTTGAATTTCATCCGACTTTGCATTATAATAAAGAAGCCCCTTATCGGTGGCAATCCAAAGAGATCCATTTCGTTTAGGAAGAAAAGCATTTATCCTGCATGAAATATCGGCATTTGTACTTCTTATTTCTTCAGCTCTTAAACTTTGAATATCTATTCGATTCAGGCCATTGTTTGTTCCTAACCAAAGTTTATTTCTATCATCTTCAAAAATCTGAGTGATGGTATCATTACTAATTCTTCTTTCGGGATCCGATAAAGTGGTGAACTGAGTGAATTTCTCCGTTTCCCTATCAAAATGAGTTAAGCCTCTCTGTGAGGCAAACCAAAGTTTTCCTCGACTGTCTTCAAAAATCTTTTCAATCCATTTAAAGGATATCGAATTTTCATTATTGCTTTTGCTTCGAAATATCGTAAAATGGTGTCCATCATAACGATTAAGTCCATCTTCAGTTCCAAACCACATAAAGCCCTTGGAATCTTGAAAAATGCAGTAGACGGAACTTAGTGAAAGGCCATCATTTATGGTTAGACGCCTGAATTGGATATGCTGTTGTTGCGCCACAAGAGAGTGGGCCAGCAACAGAAAAAGGAATAAAACGATTGATCTTGTTCTAAACATAGATGCTTGTTTATTGATTTCGCATCTTAAGTTACTGAAAAATATGTTTTTAATGAATTTGAATTATAATTGCTTTGTTAAAGATTGTGAAGTGTTGATATAAAAAAAGCCTTGACATAAATGCCAAGGCTTGCGCTATTAATATTACAATGCAACTTACAGGTATAAGTCTTTTGCGAAACTACCTTCTGATTGTGTTCCTAGTAATAACTCTTCAACTGTTGCAGCAATATCTGCAAATGTTGTGCGTGTTCCCAGGTTAATGTTTGTTTTGATATTCTTTCCATAAACCAATATTGGAATATACTCACGAGTGTGGTCAGTACCTTTATAAGTAGGGTCGCAACCGTGGTCAGCTGTAAGAATAAGAATTTCATCTTCTTTTAAGCGGCTTTGAATTTCCGGTAATTGTTGGTCAAATTCTTCAAGGGCCGCCTTATAACCTTCGGGATTTCTACGGTGACCATAAGCCATGTCGAAATCAACAAGGTTTGTGAAGATTAGACCTTTTGTATCCTCATTAAGAGCTTTAAGTGTTTTTGCAACGCCATCATTATTGTCTTTATTGGTACCACGAGAATCAGATAATCCCTGTCCTGCAAAAATATCGCTGGTTTTACCAATACCAATCACGTCAAGTTTGTTTTCAAGTAAACGATCCAATAGAGTAGGACGAGGAGGCGTTACTGAAAAATCGTGACGATGGGAAGTACGTGTGAATTTGCCTTTACCACTTCCTAAGAATGGTCGAGCAATCACACGGGCAACAGGAGCTAATTCTGTGCAAATCTCCAGAGCAATTTCACAAGCTTTGTATAATTCCTCTAATGGAACGATCTCTTCGTGTGCAGCTACCTGAAAGACAGGGTCAGCAGATGTATAAAGAATCCAGTTGCCTGTTTTCATATGTTCTTCGCCATACTCATCAAGAATAGCTGTACCTGAAGCAGGTTTATTTGCCATGACTTTACGTCCCGTTCTTTCTTCAAAAAGACGAATAACTTCATCAGAAAAACCATTGCTGTAAGTTGGGAAGGGTTCGTCAATCGCCACACCTGCAATTTCCCAATGACCGGTTGTTGTATCCTTCCCTTTAGCTGCTTCGGCAGCTTTACCGTATGCACCCAAAGTGTTTTTAGTGGGTTCAACACCTTGAATATCGGTTAGGTTACCTAGACCTAATTTTTGCATGTTTGGAAGATTTATACCACCACAATGGCTAGCAATATTTCCAAATGTATTTGAGCCTACATCGCCAAAATCAGCGGCATCAGGTAAAGCCCCAACACCAGCACTATCAAGAACTACAATAGTAGCACGTTCAATTCTAGGAATCATATCTTTAATTTAAATGTATTTAAGATAGCCTTGTGAGTAGGATAATCATAAACAGGTTTAAAATCAGCACCAGGCAGAAAAAACAATTGTTTATGGTCTCTTAGTTATCTGTTTTCGATTACAATATTTATTCTGAATATTCAATCGGAGGGATTTCCTCGTGGTTGTTTGTAGAGAGGCAAAGATAAAAACAAAATAATGAAATTCAAATCTTATCTGTAATGATTTTACATAGTGTTAGAGTGAATATGATCGGTTTTTACGACTTGAAATTCTTAAGAATAATTGAATGATAGAAGTAAAAAGTGTAATTTCGATCAATTATTCCCTAAGTAGTTAAAAAGTAAGAATATCTATATGCAATACGATTTTGATAAAATAATAGATCGGAAAAATACGAATAGTGTTAAACATGATGCACTTCAGACTTTTTTTGGTACTGATAATGTCTTGCCACTTTGGGTGGCCGATATGGATTTTGAATCACCTGATTTTATTCGTGATGCATTAAAAAACAGACTTGATCATCCCGTATATGCTTATACCTTCTTTAGTGAGAGCTTTTATTCTTCGCTGATTAAATGGATGAAAGACAAACACAATCATAGAATCGAACCTTCATGGATAAAAGTTACTCCAGGTGTTTTAACAGGAATATCGATGGCAATTATGGCCTTGACAAATCCTGGTGATAAAATTATTATTCAGCCTCCTGTTTATCATCCATTTTTTCATTTGGTGAAATCTAACGATCGTGTATTGGTTCAGAACGAACTTGCTTTTGAAAATGGGTGTTATAAGATGGATTTTGAGCATCTGGAAAAGTGTATCGACGAGGATACCAAGATGATTATTATTTCAAATCCACATAACCCAGTAGGGAGAGTTTGGACAAAGGAAGAGCTGAAAAAACTGGTGACAATATGTGCGAAAAATAAGATTCTGATTATTGCAGATGAAATTCATTCAGATATTGTGTTTGAACCCAACCAATATACACCCATTGCAAGCATTAGCTCCTATGCCCATAACAATAGTTTGACCTTTGTGGCACCCAGTAAAACTTTTAACATTGCAGGTTTATCGACTTCTGTTGCTATTATTCCCAATAGAAAGCTTCGCAAGCAATTTATAGCTTTAACTTCTCGTCTACACCTTGATAGTGGAAATGTTTTTGGAACTGTCGCCTTTGAGGCAGCTTATACCCATGGAGAAGAATGGCTTAATCAGTTAATGGTTTATCTTAAAGCCAATGTTGAATTGGTAAAGTCATATTTTGCCGAGCATTTACCAGCTATAAGAGTGGTGGAGCCTGAAGGAACTTATCTTTTATGGTTAGATTTTTCGGCTTTGAATTTAGAAGATGAACGTTTGCATCAGATTCTAGTTGACGAAGCTGAAGTAGCCATGAATAAAGGAATATCATTTGGTTTAAACGGTTACAATTTTATGCGTTTAAATATTGGATCACCCCAAGCTGTTATACTTGAAGGTTTAGAAAGAATGGTTGCTGCTCTGAAAAGATATGAATGAGTTTAGCCTGATTTAAGGACCTAAGTGAATAGTCTATAGGGGTTGAGAGTGAATTTTTCAAATGAGATTAAACATATAATTGTTTTTTAGAATCGACTTTCTTTATGGTAGTCAATGAAATATATCTTCATTTTACTGATGTGTAAGAAAAAAAATATGTAAAAGTTGAATAATTTCCGTATCTTGCAGCACCATTAGGATTTGGCTTTGATAGCTCTGTTATTATGTGATTAAATCTTAATAGGTACATTATTGTAAAAGAACTAAAGAATTAAATGGCCAGATCAAAAGAAACTTTCGGTAAAAAAGAGTTAGAAAAAAAGAAACTCAAGAAAAGAAAAGAAAAAGAACAACGTAAAGAGGAAAGAAAAGCCAGTGGTGGCGGTCTTTCTTTTGAAGATATGTTAGTCTATGTTGATGAGAATGGACAGCTCGTTTCAACTCCTCCAGATCCAACTAAAAAGGTAGAAATTGATGCCGAAAGCATCGTTCTTGGAGCTAGAAATAGTAATGCAGGTTATGTTGAGGATCCATTACGCAAAGGAACTGTTACTTTCTTCAATACAAGTAAAGGATATGGTTTCATTAAGGATTCTGAAACATCAGAGAGTATTTTTGTTCATATCAATGGATTAGTTGATCAAGTGAATGAAAATGATAAAGTGAACTTTGAAACAGAACGTGGTCCTAAGGGCATGAATGCTGTGAATGTAACTTTAATTAAAAAATAACACAGATACAGTTTTAAACTGTTCTTCAATATTTAAGGATACTTATCGTAACGATTTGTATCCTTTTTTTTGCTTAGTTTATGAGTGAAATTTGTATAGAAAAAATCACCATCTAGAGATGGTTACCATTATAAATTGAAGTAAAAGAGCTAGTCAATTGCTAATACCTTGACGCTAATGGTCTACTTGTGTCAGCTTCATCTGGTCCAACTTAAACAAGAAGTCAATGCAGACTTTATTTCTGGGTTCAAGAAATAATTAAGTAGATTTTTTTGAAAATTCTCTTTGAATAGGAAAAATTTATTTTTTCAATACCAATAGGGGATATGGTTTCACTGTAGATTCCGAAACATGAGAAATTATTTTTGTTCCGGACAATGAGTAAGGTTGGTGTAGGAAAATTAGGGCATAAAAAAACCACCTTGAGAGGTGGTTTTCTTTATGTGTCGTAATGACTGAATTAGTCAATTACTCTTACGTTTACGGCGTTCATACCTTTACGGCCTTTTTCCATATCGTACTCAACTTTGTCGTCTTCACGAATTTCGTCAATAAGACCTGTAGAGTGTACAAAAATGTCTTCACTTGAATCAGA
>NZ_JBFFKR010000132.1:0-9314 GCF_041555295.1 Ancylomarina sp.
AAAAAGCAACAATATGTGTTTTTCACCAGAGGCTAGTTTTGCAGGGGGTATTATTATTTCTACAATAGGTATTGCAACTGTTAGGAAAGTTCATAAACCTTCCCAACTCGTGTTTGCGAGTATTCCCTTATTTTTCGGGATTCAACAAATTGCTGAAGGCTTTTTGTGGTTAACATTACCTTATCCGGAATATGATAATATTCAGAAAATTTCCACCTATATTTTCTTAGTTATGGCTCAGGTTCTTTGGCCGGTTATAATTCCAATTTCAATACTATTAATGGAGGAAAATAATAAAAAGAAAAAGATATTGAAAATTCTGCTAGCACTAGGCTTATCCTTATCGTTATATTATGCTTTTTGCTTGCTATCCTTCAATGTAAATCCACAAATTATGGATTATCATATCCATTATAATATCGATTTTCCCAAATCTTTAAGAATGGCGGCTTTTATAACATACTTAATTGTGACGATTACGCCTCTTTTTGTCTCGACTGTTAAAAAAACACATTTATTGGGCGCATTGATGTTCCTATCCTGTTTAGTTACAGCAATATTCTTCAGGCAATACCTCACATCAGTTTGGTGCTTCTTTGCTGCATTAATAAGCGGAGTGATCTACTGGATTCTAAGAGATACGAAGAGAAATTTTATTTTATTAAAAAACCCGTTCAAACCGACCAGCTCATAAATACAGGTTGAGAGACACCTGCCTTGGAACTTATCTTAAATTCAGACAATTAGACCGGACATAATCATGCCCCATTTCTTCAACAACGAATTGTATTGACCTAGTTCTATGGGCTGACAAGACAGTAACATTTTAAGTAAGAACACAGCTGCCATAGCAGTATCGTTTATCATCCAGACCTCCGAAGCTCTCGTACTCACTAAAAGAAAGCCAGTTTCAGCAATTTGAGAATCACGAAGGATATTGTTACCATTTCTAAAGCAACAACTGCAATTAAAATGCCGACATCAGAATTTCCCAACAGTTTCTTATATCGTGCAAATTGTTTTTGTGGATACAAACGAGATACCCACCAGCGTGTAATTCTATAAAAGAAATATCCAAGTCCTAAACCTAAGGCTATCCCCCCAAGAATATCTCCCGGATAATGAAGGCCTAAATACAACCGGGTATAGACAATCAATAAAGACCAAATTGCAATAAATAAGGTGTAAATATTATTCTTAAAGAGTTTTGAGGTATATATGGCAAAAGCAAAAACAGCAGTCGCATGTGAAGATACAAATCCAAATTTATCCCCTGCGTAAGCCTTTACCAAATTGACGGCACCCGAAAGAGCTGGTTCATGACTTGGACGCAATCGCTGTAGAATGTTTTTAAAAAGATAAGTTGAAATTAACTCTCCAAATAATATCAAAAATGAAAGTCCAATCAACCACCACCAAGCCTCTTTTCCTTTATACTTAAATATTTGGTAAGTCACTAAAATATAGAATGGAATCCAAAACTCAATTCGAGTAAAAAACATCATTATAGCATCCCAGAATGGGCTATGAGAAGAATTGAACCAAATTAATAGTTCATGATCAAGTTGAAGTAAAGTTTCCATAGTGAATTATAAGTGTAGAAGAACAATATCACAACGCAAGAACACAATCTTTTATTGCACTAATCAAACTTAGATCGGTTAATATTGTCAATCGATTTAGAGCAAAAAATAGGCTTGGTTTAATACCAAGCCTAAATCATAAAATAAATATATAAAAGACCTACTCAGCCTTATCAGCTATAGCGTTATCATCATTTATAGCGGTCCAAAGCATATCTTTCAGCTCAACAAGTCCCTGCTGGGCAACCGAAGAAATAAATGTGTATGGAATACTTGGTAAGTCCTTACGAATCTCATCTTTCAACTCCTCGTCCAACATGTCAGACTTCGTAATTGCTAACAAGCGTTTTTTATCTAAAAGCTCAGGATTAAATTGTTTCAGCTCATTCAAGAGAATTTTATATTCCTTATGAATATCGTCACTATCAGCGGCAACCATAAATAATAGAACTGAGTTTCGCTCGATATGACGTAAGAAACGTAGACCTAAACCACGACCTTCATGTGCTCCCTCGATAATTCCAGGGATATCAGCCATTACAAAAGATTTATTATCACGATAACCTACAATACCTAAGTTAGGCACTAGAGTTGTAAATGGATAATCAGCAATTTTTGGTTTAGCTGCTGATACTACAGATAGTAAAGTCGATTTCCCAACACTTGGAAAACCTACCAAACCTACGTCAGCTAGAACTTTAAGTTCTAAAATAACGACACGTTCAACACGTTCTTCACCTTGCTGTGCATATCGAGGTGTTTGATTAGTTGAAGAACGGAAGTTCCAGTTACCCAGACCACCACGTCCACCTTTTACTAAGATTTTGGTTTCGCCATCCTCAGTCACATCAAAAATAACTTCACCCGTTTCAGCATCACGAGCCACGGTTCCTAATGGTACTTCGATAACCTCATCAGCACCTTCGAATCCTGTACTTCTACTCTGACCTCCAGAACCACCATCTTTACCGAACACGTGTCGGCTAAAACGTAAATGAATCAATGTCCAAAGTTGCTTATTGGCTCTGATAATAATATGGCCTCCACGACCACCATCACCACCGTCGGGTCCACCTTTCATGGTTAACTTATCTCGATGAAGGTGAGCTGAACCTGGACCACCCGCTCCGGAGCGACAAAATATTTTAACGTAATCTACAAAATTAGATCCTGCCATGTTGTATTGATTTTTAGCCTAAATAACAAGCTGCTATGTGCTATGAGTTAAATACAACAGATGCAAAATGACAAATGCTGTATCTTTAAAATTCGTAACTAGTTATACGATATTGAGCTTTTGATTGAAACAAGTTTGCTCTACAAGAGCAACGATTCTTTCAAAAACTTCAGAGAGAGATCCCATGCCATCAAGAGCATAGTAAAGGCCTTTCGTTTTATAATAATCGGCAATGGGAGCTGTTACGTCATCGTAAATTCTCAATCGCTTAAGAATAACATCTCTTCCACTATCATCAGGACGACCTGACGATTCGCCTCTTTTAAGTAATCGCTGAATTAAAATTTCTTCTTCAACTTTCAATTCAATTACCAAATCAACATTTCCTTTTCTTTCTGCCAACATTTCGGCAAAATGATCCGTTTGTCCGATATGACGAGGAATACCATCGTAAACTATTCCTCTAGCATCGGCATGCTGATCTAAAAATTTTTCAACAATTCGGTAGGCTAATTTATCTGGGAAGAAATTACCTCCATCAATTAACCTTTTAGCTTCTAAACCTTCAAGTGTTGCAAATTTTATTTCTTCCCGACATACATCACCTGTTGATAAGTGAATCAAGTTGAATTTATCTTGCAATAACTTAGACTGAGTACCTTTCCCAGAACCTGGAGGTCCAAACATGATGATATTCACCATAGAAACTGAATGCTGTTATAAAATAAAACACTTCTTCTTAAAATCCAAGAATGAATTATAAAAAGAAGTTCAATTCATATATAAATCATAAGAGAAATCGAAAACAGATTGCTCACAAATGAATTTAGTCAATAACTGTATAGACATCAGGAAGATTTCTTCCGATACCATCGTAATCTAAACCACGACCAACAATAAAATCATTAGGAATATCAATACCTACATAGTCAATCTTCACATCACGCTTTAAAGCATCAGGCTTAAATAACATGGTTGCAACTAGAATCTCTTTAGCCTTATATTCTTCAATTTGAGCTAAAGTATTTTCCATTGTAATTCCTGTGTCAATAATATCTTCAAGAATAACAACTGTACGATCTTTAAGATCCTCAGTAAAACCCATCAATTTTTTCACCTTACCTGTTGTTCCCATACCTTCGTATGAAGTTAAACGCATGAAAGTAATCTCAGCATTTTCAACAGTTATTAGCTTCATCAAATCGGATGCAAACATGAACGATCCATTTAAAATACAAATAAACATTGGATTCTTTCCAGCTAAATCCTTATTCATCTTCTCAGCCATTTCTGCAATAGCATTATCAATCCTCTCAGCCGGGATAGATACCCTAAACTCTCTATCAAGAAGTTTTACAGTTTTCATCTGTCTATAATTTTATTTGCCTTCCCTATTCTTTCGGAAAGAGTTCGCCTCCTAAAATTCCAAATGGAATTAAATTAATGCTTCCGTTAGGTGATTATTCTTTTAATTTTATTCCCAAGTAAGCCGTTTTATTTTCATTAAAGAAAATCAACGTTCAAGATTCATCACTCTGTAAACATCAAGTTGCACCTAAGCTAAACAACAGCCATAAAATCATCAAGACAAGACATTTAAAGGATAAAAAAAAAGTTTTAAATCCATAATGTAACATCCATATTTTTTTTCCATTTTTGCCTTAAGCAAAAGCAACCATATGTTTGTTGATCATATAGAACTAAAACAATTCTTACTTGGCGACAAAAGTACAATTTTTTGTTATTAATTTTATAAATCCACCAATTAAAACACGATGAAAGCGAAAGTTAGTATTATCATGGGAAGTACTTCTGATCTTCCAGTTATGGAAAAGGCAGCCCAAATTTTGAACGATTTTAAAATTCCATTCCAAATAAATGCCTTGTCGGCTCACCGTACACCTGAAGAAGTTGAAGTCTTTGCAAAAGGTGCAATGGATAATGGTATTAAAGTTATTATCGCAGGTGCAGGTATGGCAGCGCATTTACCAGGTGTAATTGCAGCTATGACTCCACTCCCTGTAATTGGTGTGCCAATTAATGCTAGCCTTGATGGAATGGATGCTTTACTTGCTATTGCACAAATGCCTCCAGGAATTCCCGTTGCAACAGTTGCTATAAATGGTGCAATGAATGCTGGCATTTTAGCTGCTCAAATTATTGCATCGGGTGACGAAGCACTTCAAGCTGAAGTTATCAAATTCAAAGAAAGCCTAAAACAGAAGATCGTTAAAGCAAATGAAGAATTAGCTACAGTAAAATATGAGTATCGAGTTTGATAGTGAAAATCTATCTAATTAGATCGTAGAGATACATTTATAAATAATCCGCAAAGTAAATAGGTTTACTTTGCGGATTCTTTATTTACTCAGAACCAGAATAGTAAAAAAAACAATTAATATTTGACATATTAAAAATTCTGCACTAACTTCATGATTGATCTTAACACATTTAGCAATGAAATCGATCAATCTTATCCTACTATTACTATTTACATCGTATTTAAGTCAGGCCTCTTCTGAAAATCATATAGCAGGGACACGATCAAATGCTATGGCTAAGGCATCTGTTGCTTCATTCGATATCTGGGCTAATTACAACAACCAAGCTTCTTTAGCCAAACTCAAAAAAATCCAGTTAGGTATTTTTTACGAAAATCGATTTCAGCTCGAGGATTTAAGCACCAAAGCAATTGCTATTTACCTACCTACAAAACTTGGAGGTTTTAACTTTAACTATTCACAATTTGGTTCCGATTTATATAAAGAAAGTAAGATTGGCATAGGCTATTCAAAAGCTCTGGGGCAGCATTTCTGGGCTAGCGTTCAGCTCAACCAAATGCGTGTTAAACTAAATCAAATGTATGGAGAGCAGAGCAAGTATAACTTCGAAATTGGCTTATTAGCTGAAATAGTTTCTGACTTTTATGTAGGCTTCCATCTTTTTAATCCGACTCAGGAAAAGTTTGAAACCCTATATTTTGATGAAGCTATTCCAACTGTTGCACGCTTTGGTTTTTCGTGGCATTTATCAAAGGAAACTATGCTTAATTCAGAAGTTGAGAAGGATTTTGATAACGACATTCGTTTGAAATTTGGTATCGAACACAAACTACTTGAAAAACTATTTCTCCGTTTAGGAGTTTCCAATCATCCCAATCAAATTAGTTTCGGTTTGGGCTATAAATTCAAAATCATCAAAATGAATTTAGCCTATTCCAAACATCAGAATCTTGGATATACGCCTTCCATTGACCTCAATATTTCATTTTAAAATTTAGCTATGCTTCGTTTTAAATCTATAATAACTTTTATCACCATCCTATTGTTTGTATGCACAAAGCTAATCGGACAAAATACGGCTATTAGAAATGATATTATTGAGAAAATAATAGAGAATATTGCTGAAAATAGCGACGAAACGTTAGACTATACAGATCTATTAGAAAGATTCAATACATTATATGACAATCCCATCAACTTAAATAATGCTAGCAAAGATGAATTAGAACAATTACATCTCCTTTCAGATTATCAAATCCAAAACCTATTGGAATACAGAAAAGAAAGTGGTCTTATTTATAGTTTTTACGAACTAAGGTTATTGGATGGCTTTAACTATTCTATACTTCAGAAAATAATTCCTTTTACAAGCCTAAAGATTGACTCTCAAAAAATTTCAATTCAAACAAAAAGTAGAGCCAAACATTTTATTCTGGTCAGAACTCAAAGAACATTAGAGCAGGAAGAAGGTTATAGGTCGTATGTTTTTGAAGATGATGAACCAATAGGTACTGAAAACAACCCTCAATATCTTGGCAATGAATGGAAATATTATACGCGTTATAAATACAGCTCTCCTAAAAAGAATATTGAATTTGGATTTACCGCCGAAAATGACGCTGGCGAACCATTCTTTGAAGGTGAAAACGCTGAAGGGTTCGACTTTTATTCAGCATTTGTAAAATATAAGGGCAAGGGTACAATTCGCCAAATTAATATTGGTGATTACCAGATTAAATTTGGGCAAGGCTTGAGTCTATGGTCAGGCTTGGGATCTGGAAAATCTACATTTACGACTCAAAATGCCAAAAGACTGCAGGGTGTCAAGTCCTATCATTCTACTGACGAAAATCTATTTTTCAGAGGTGGCGCAATTGAGATTAAACTTCTGAAAAAAATTAACCTGACTGCTTTTGCCTCATCAAAAAAAAGAGATGCAAGCATTGAAAATGACTTAACCAAAAGTATCGTTAACACAGGTCTTCATCGTTCATATAGTGAATCAACGCAAAAGGATAAACTCGATGAAAAAATATGGGGTGGCACATTGCTTTTTAGCCTAAACAAGGTCGAATTTGGAGCTTCATTTCTAAAATCTCAATTTTCACCTGAAATTGCTAGCAAACCAGATGAACTCAATAAGATTTATGACTTTTCAGGAAAAGAAAACTCTAATATAAGTGCCTACTACGAAACTCGATATAAAAGAATTCATTTATATGGTGAAGTTGGACAAAGTAAATCGGGAGGTCATGCCATTTTACAGGGGATGCATTTGCAAGCTCATCCTCAATTATCCTTAGAAGTCATTTATCGAAATTACAATAAGGATTACCAAACTCTTTATGGTAATGCCTTTGGAGAACAATCTGGCACTCAAAACGAAGAAGGAATCTATTTTGGAGCTGAGTTTCATCCTTATCCTAAATGGACAGTACTAGCCTATTATGACTTGTACGAATTCCCCTGGCTCAAATATCGCGTTAGTTCTCCAACAACTGGTCGTGATTATCTTTCTCAAATAGAATTTAATCCTAACAAGAAGGTTTCAGTTTATTTCAGATACAAGCACGAAAATAAACCAGAGAACACAAATGATGAGAAACTTATAACCCCTGTTGATGTTTCAAAGAAACAATATCGTCTCCATTTATCCGCGAAACTAAATGAAAACTGGGAAATTAGAAATCGTTTAGAATTATCAGAATACAAAAAATCTAAGAAAGAAAATGGCTATCTACTTTATCAGGATCTAATCTATCATCATAGTCAACTACCATTTACAACAAGCGTTCGCTATGCTCTTTTCGAAACTGATTCGTTCAACACCAGAATTTATGCCTACGAAAATGACATTCTATATGCTTTTTCAATACCAGCTTATTTCAATAAAGGATCACGTTTCTATCTCAATTTCAGATACAAATTCAATAGATCTGCTAGTCTATACCTTCGATATGCACGCACACAATATGCCAATACCAAAAATATTGGTTCTGCGAACTCAGAAATATCAGGAGACACAAAATCGGAAATTAAACTACAACTAAAACTTAGTTTGTAAAAAATGCCACCTAAATAATTAAGTAGCATTTTTAAATTTTATTAATAAGTCATATAAACGTAACCAGATAAGGGTTGTTTCTTTATTCCAAATTTGAATATGTAATAATAAGTTCCTGGTGGAAGTCTATCATTAGAAATTTGTCCCTTAACATTTCCATAACCATCCCAATTATTATCGTAATCCCGTTTTTTATAAACGATATTTCCCCATCTATTGAAGATCTCCAAACTGTTTTCTGGAAATCTTTCCAAACCTACAATCTTAAATTTGTCGTTTAAACTATCGTTATTAGGTGTAATCGCATTGGGTATAAACACATCAATCGGAACAACAATAATTTTAACTCTCCCTTGTGTAGATAAACCATTTTCATCTCTCACCTCATATAGCATTATCAATTCTCCAATGTATCTTTCTCTAGTATTAAATTCCATACTAAGAAGATCTTCTACTGAGATGATATCTTTATCATTAAGAATCTGACCATTTGAAAGAACAATATCACCAAAATCAACCGTTGTCATAATCTTTACAGAAAGTTCATCGCCATCTGGATCAAAAGGACTTTCAAGGTTAATCGGATTATTCAACGAAGCTTCTTTTACTTCCATCTCGAAGTCAAAAACCCGAGGAGCATCATTCACTGGTAAAACAGAAATCGTCACTGTAGCTTGTCCACAAGCAGCTAAAGTTTCATTATCACAAAGCTCATAGGTAAACATATCTGTACCATTAAAATCTGCATCAGGAATGTAAGTATAGGTTCCATTAGTATTTATAGTCAAAATACCATGCTCAACATCTTCAATTGGAGATGTATTGATTTCGAAGGCATCACTATCAACATCCGAATCATTATCTAAAACACTTGCTCCATTTAATATTTCATCCTCGTTCACTTCAGCCTCATCGTTCATGGCCAGAGGTCCATCGTTAACTGATACAATTGTAATATTAACTGTAGCTTGATCACATTGCTCTGGCGTTCCATCATCACAAACACTATAGACAAAAGAATCTATTCCACTAAATTCAAGATTTGGAGTATAAGTGTATGTTCCATCATTATGAATGACCAAGCTTCCATTAGTTACATCAACGATTGGGTTTGTATTAATTCTCAAATTAGTGCCTGGAACCTTATAATCGTTAGTCAACAGGTTTTCACCATTCAACACTTCATCCTCATTTACTTCTGAAACATC
>NZ_JBFFKR010000133.1:0-9128 GCF_041555295.1 Ancylomarina sp.
CATTCTCTTTTACAATCTTGGCTAAATCTTTCAATTTTCCCCTCCAGATTTTCTCTTCCTGCCAAGTCAGTTTATAACAAACAGCAATTGGTGTTTCAGGAGGATAAGCCGCCAACAAATCAGACTGAACCTGATCAACCAGAGTCGCACTTAAGAACAAACAAATGGTCGATTGAAACTTAGCCAACTCCGTTAATTTCTCTCTCTCTGGCATAGCCGTACGCCCTTCGCCACGAGTTAGAATAATGGTTTGAATACGATCAGGAATCGTAAACTGTGATTTCAGACGAGCTGCTGCCGCTTGAAACGAAGAAATACCAGGAACAATTTCATAAGACATATGGTTGTGATCGAAGAAATTCATCTGCTCCTGAATGGCACCATAAATACAAGGATCACCTGTATGCAAACGCACAACTGAATGTCCCATTTTATAATGCTCATGCATGATATCGAATTGCTCTTCAAGCGTCATAGATGCTGAATTACGAACCACACAGCCTTCTTTAGCATATTCAGTCAATCGACGAGGAACCAAACTACCTGCATATAGGATCAAGTCTGCATTCTGTAGTAGCTTCTTTCCTTTAACCGATACCAATTCCGGATCGCCAGGCCCCGCACCAACAATGGTTACAAAACCGGCTTTTCTTTCTTGGCGAACATCCATAGCCAAAGCTAAAGTGAAATGCTTTCCGAAAGAATCAACATGCTTCGATTTTCCAATCAATAACTTCTTAGCTCCCGATGCCAATAGAGCAGAAGCTTCGCTCACATTATTAGCTCCTGTTGCTGCATGTGCAGCTTCTGAGAATAATAGATCAGCATCAATTTCATTTAAATCTTCCGCTCCAAAATAGTTGAAAGTCAATGCATGCTTTTCACTCATCGCTTTGTAAGCCGCTTCATCCTTTTTCAGGTCAACCGTATTGATTGCCACCAATGAATACTTAGAGTAGTTTTGTTCTTCAAGGAAGTTTAAAACTTGAGCTTCGTACTCATCAGCATTGATGTTCTTTTGAGCACCCGTTCCCAAATGCAGGCATTTAGGGCGGAAGAATAAGATAGGAAGAGTCGTCTCATAAAGCTTTGGTGTCAATGCAATAATCAAGTCGAAATCCTTAGGATTGATTGCTGAGAACTCATAAAAGACCTCTACAAAATCAGGAAGTGTTCTTTCCAATTGCTCGCTACCTTCATCTTTTATATCAAGTAATAAAGCCGTCTTTTTACCATTCACAAAAGCAGCAATAAAGTCATTTTCTGTGGTATTGAAATACTCGTTTGTCCACTTGTATTTTCTACCGATGATATCCAAAGCCCAAAGGTTCAGCGTATCGCTAGCAGTAGTAATCAAAGCAGTTCCGCCAGAAATACTGGCAATCGTTTTAGCCAAATGGTTGGCGCCACCTTTATGTCCTGACAATACCGACTGCACATATTGACCTTTCACATCCATATTAATGATGGCTGGATCGATCTGCTTATTCTGAATAAATGGTGCTATTGATCGTACACAAATCCCTAAAGCTCCAATAAATACAAAGGCGTTGTAGTTATTAAAATCCTTTTCAAGGAAGCTGTTTATCGATTCAATTTTAGTCGTTCCTTCGTAAGCTCCAACTGAAAAGATCTGAACCTGATCCAGCTCTTTACGAAGCGTATCAGCAACTTCCAGCGACTGCTTATTATTTATGATTATGGCTATTTTATCCATGGGTCTATATTTTTTTGAAGATCTCAGTGATATAAAAAACCACCTCCCCCTCTCCCGATAAATCGGGGTCGGGTACTCCTCCTTGAAAATAAGGAGGAGAAATCAAATTACTTGTTATATTTTTGTTGAACCCCTTCAGGGTTCTATCATATTTGTATCGATATACCACGGGTTTCACCCGCGGTTATTCATATTTAACCACTTCGTGGTTTCTTACTGGTGAAAAAACATGCATCATCACATTAACACATCTCCAAATCAACTCATCATCATATCATAGACGCACGATCGTGCGTATCTACATTATTTTTGTTGCTTTTAATATTTCAATTGGGTTAAAATCATCCAATTGTATGCGACTTGATTTCTCTAATTGCATACCTAACTCAAGGGCGGATTCTTTAAATGTTGATATGGTTTCATCACTTACTGCATTGAATACAATACATCCATTGGGCTTTAAAAGAGCATGAAGTTTCTGCATCATTTCAGAAAGTTTGCCGCCATGTCCACCAATAAAAATGCGATCGGGAGCAGCTAAGACTTCAATATCTTGCTCAAAGAAATCACCATTATAAATATCGATTCCAGGAACATGAAAGGTTTTCATATTATTACGAATAATAGTATCCGACTCCGTTCTCTTTTCAAAAGCAATCACCTTCAGTTTTGGAAAAGCTTGCTTGGCTTCAATTGAAACCGATCCTGTGCAATAACCCACATCCCAAAGGACAGAGGCTGAATCCAATTGTAGGCTCGACAAACTAGCCAAACGAATCAGACTCTTGGTCATCATTTTCGGACGCCCATCAAGAGTTTGGAAAGCCTGGTCGGGAATACCGAATTGGCGAATGATAGGCTTATTCTGAACCAATATCATACAATTTGGGTGAACGAAATCAACTTCTAAAAGTTCAGCTATGCTTAGCTTCTGACATTTTTGATTAGGCCCACCTAGTTTTTCACCCAAGTAGCAATCGTAATTGTCAAAACCGTAGTCGAGTAGATATTGAGCAATGGTCTTTGGTGTTTTTTGCCTGTCGGTTAAAACACCAATCATCTGTTCACCTCTAATCAATGGCAAATCGATTTCAGGCCAATCGCGACCGGTAAGTGTTGCAATGTGCATTTTACCATATTCCAACTGATAGTGATGTGCTAAAAGCTGAAGGCTATTGTGTGCCGGATATACCAAAAGTTCAGCTTCGGGAAATTCACGTTTAATCGTGTTCCCTATTCCATAGAAAAGAGGATCACCCGAAGCAATGACAACAATAGTCTCATCAATTTGTCTGTACTGATCAAAGACATCAGTCAAAGGCACCGTAATATTAATCCACTCGGCATTTTCAGGCAAAAAATCCTGAATCAAGGCCTTATGACGTATACCTCCCGAGAAGAAACGAGACTTAGCAATATGCTGAATGGCTTCTCTATTCAGATTTGGATGTGGCATATCTGTAATGCCTATGACCACAAATTTAGACATCGCGACCAACTTTTAATTCTTTAGCATCGTCTAAGCTTAATACCGAATTAACGATAGTTGCAGCTAATGTTGACCCACCTTTTCGTCCTTCAATAATAACGGCTGGTAGTTTTGCAAAACTCTTCACTCTATGCTTTGATTCTTCTACATTAACAAAACCGACTGGCGATGCAATAATTCCCATTGGTGAGAAATTCTTCGAACGCATTAGAGCTGTTAGTTCAATTAGAGCAGTCGGTGCATTACCAAATACATAAAGCGCATCAGGATGATCTTCAACCGCCAAACGAATACCCGCTTGAGTACGGGTGATCTTGTGCTTTTCGGCCAATTCAGCCACACGAGGATCGTGTAAATAACATTTCACTTCTATACCCATTCGCTCACAAGCGGCCTTACGAATTCCAGAAGTTATCATGGTGACATCAGTGATAATCACACCCCCATTTTTCAACTTCTCATGCCAAACATTCAAAGCGTTGTTGCGTACCTTCAATAGGTCAACCATTTGAAAATCTGCCGAAGTATGAATCAAATGCAATAAAGCCCATTTTGTCTCCAAGGCTATATCTTTCCCCTTTAACTCTTCAGCAATAGTGGCAAAACTCTTTTGCATGATCAGTGGTCCGGGCTTACCGTTCTCACTGTATTTAGAGTAATAACCGCGCGGGGTTATGAATTTATTATTCTTAGATATATAAGATTGAGAGTTGCCAATCACAACCAGGCAGAACATATCTACTTTTTCAAGATCTACTTCGGCTAGCGTACTAAGCTCAATATTCTCTTCAGCACGTCCAACCTGGCGAACAATGGCAACTGGTGTTTCCGGGCTACGCTCCTCAAGGAAAATTTCCTGAAGACGATAAATTTGCCAGTAACGTCCCTTACTTTTAGGGTTGTATAATACGGTGACAAAATCGCCAAAAGCAGCTGCTTTAATACGTCTTTCGATCAACTCCCATGGCGTTAACAAATCAGATAAAGACAGAATAACGGTATCGTGACCAATCGGAGCTCCCAATTTGGCAGCCGCAGCCTGGAAAGCAGAAATGCCAGGAATCAATTCGATTTCAACACTCGAATCGCGCTTTTCAGCCATCTCATAAATCAGTGGAGCCATACCATAAATACCAGCATCACCAGAACTAATAACAGCTACTTTCTTGCCTTGCTCTGCGTATTCAAAAGCAATCTCTGCTCGTTGAGTTTCCTGTTTCATTCCTGTATCCAAACACTCTGTTCCTTCCTGAAGGAAAGTTTGAATAAATTGGAAATAGTACTTGTATCCAATAACAACATCTGCCTCTTTAATGGCATTGATAGCTGGATTTAAAAACATATTTGGGTCACCAGGACCTAAACCAACGATATATATTTTTCCTTGCATCTTATTCTCTTTGTATTTAATATCAAAACTCCAAAGTTGAACCCCTTCAGGGTTCTATACAGGAGACTGTATTCTCCACAGGTTTCACCCGTGGTTATTCATATTTAACCACTTCGTGGTTTATAGCTTGGGCTGACCTTTTTACTTGTTAACTTTTCCCGATACTATCGGAACTTTGCTTCCTTTAACCTTTTTACTTTTTACACTTCGACTCCGCTCAGTGCACCGCCTTTATCCTTATTCACCTTCTTCAGAATAATGATGGTGAAATAAGGGATCCTTCTATCACGAAGCACTTCTGCATCGTCAGTGATAAACTCCTTATCGGTTCCCAGATATTCTCCATAGAACAATTCTGGTTTATGCTCTAAAATAAAGTCCGCAATCCATGTCTTTACCTTAGAAACCTTCATCAACACGATAGTGTCGTTTTCTTGAAGTTGCTTAAGTAACCCCTCAGGGCTATCCACATTAGGATCAACCAGAACTTTATCACTTAAAGTGCAAATAGGCAATTTTGATTTAGCACCTGCCAAAATAAAAGCGGGCACACCTGGAATCATTTCATATGAAATATCATTCGCTTTAAGGTGCTTTAACAGATAAGCAAATGTGCTGAAGAACGAAATATCACCCTCACTCACCACAGAAACATGCAAATCCTGCTCTATATCGGCCTTGATTTTCTGAAATAATTCAAAATAGGCTCCTTCTGCTTCCGATCTGTCATAAGACATTTTCAGAGGAATTGGGTGCAATTGCAAATCGTTTAAACCTAACTCTTTCAAGATAGGAAGTGAAAAACTAGAATTGCCTTTTTTCTCAGACACACTAGCTGGATAATAAATCTTATCAGAATGCTGAAGTGTTTTAAGGGCCTTGATCGTAATCAATTCGGGGTCGCCTGGTCCTAAAGAAACCCCATATACTTTACCACTTGTTTTTGACATGTATCTTTTTGTTATCGGTTATCGGTTGATGGTTATCGGTTTTCTACTTGATAACTGACAACTAATAACATGTTTTCGCCTTCTTAACTTTTATCTTCAGACGCACGGTCGTGCATCTCTACTTATTAATGATGATGATGACCGTGATGGTGGTGATGTGAACAGGCAGACGGATCTCTGCTTTCAATCAAATCCACCTTGCCTTCTTCTACTGCTTTTAATCTCAACATCAGAATATCGATCAGCATATCACTCTCGCCAATTTTAGGACATAGAATGAACTCCTTTTCAGGATGTCTTAGTCTGAATTCTTCAATGCTTCTGATTGCATTATCCAGGTAAACGCCTGGGAAGAAGATATAAGGTAAAGCGATAATACGCTTGTATGATAATTGATCTAAAACTGCCAAAGCTTTATCAACAGAAGGGAAAGTCATACGTGAAGTAAAAGCATTGATCATGAATGGCATCTTCAACTCTTCCTGAGCCAAACGAGATAGTTTGAGCATATCGCCATTTGAATCGGCCATAGAAGCTCCAATACCAATTGGGAAGAAAGCTGTATCGCTCATGTCTTCATCAGAGATACTCTTCTTGATTAGATCCAATGAAAGATCCACCATTTCCTGACAAACGCCAATGTAATTGGCCAATTTAATATTCACCTCATGTTTTTCCTGAAGCTCGTGAAGCTGATTCGGAATATCAGAAGCGATATGAACACCATTGAATAAGAAAACTGGTATGGCAATAATCTCCTCAACACCTTTAGCTTTAAGCTTGCTTATGCCCTGCTCAAAATTAGGTTCTGAAAGCTCTAGAAAACCATATTCAACTTCATAATCAGTAATTGTACTGGCAAATTTCTCAGCAAATGCTTTAAAAGCTAATTCTCCAACTTGAACACGAGTACCGTGTCCGCACAGTAATATTCCTTTCATAATTTTAGATTTGAGTTGTGAGATAATTAACCTCACTCTTTAAGCTTACTATCTTTTATAGTTAAACTCTGTCAGGTCTGCCTTCGGCTGACTCTTACAGTTTATCACTTTTTGACTTTCTTGCCACCTCGACTACGTTTTATCGTAATTCATAATTCACAATTCATAATTATAGATTTCTACCTTATCGTAATTGATAATTCTCAATACATAATTACGCCTTAATAAGCCATCTGAGCATCTTCAGCTACAGCCATCAGTTTATCTGATATAGAAACCACTTCGCCAACAACCATAATGGCAGGTGGACGAAAATCTAAAGCTTCCATTTTTGCGATAATATTATGCAACTCGCCTTTTACAACCTCCTGTTCAGGACAAGTTCCCCAACGAATGAGTGCAACCGGAGTTTCTTTAGAACGCCCATGTTTCATCAAATTATTAATGATATTTGGTGCATTGGTTATACCCATATAAAAAACAAGGGTATCAATACCCGTAGAGATTTTATCCCATTGTAAATCTCTTTCACGACTTACAGGTGGATGACCCGTGAAGAATGCCACTGAAGAAGAAACATTACGAGCCGTAACAGGAATACCGGCATAAGCAGGTGCAGCAATACCCGAAGTGATACCTGGAATCTCTTCAAACTCGATTCCATTTTCAAGCAATTTGATTGCTTCTTCACTTCCACGTCCAAACACATAGGGATCGCCTCCTTTGAGACGAACAACCGTTTTCCCCGTCTTGGCATAATCCACAATCATCTGATTGATATCTTCCTGAGGGCAAGTGTGATTCTTATGCTTTTTCCCAACATAAATGCTTTCACAACTGTCCTTACAATAGTCCAGAAGTTCAATATTCACCAAGTAGTCATAGAATACCACATCGGCGATTTTTAAAGCCTCAGCAGCCTTAACCGTAATTAAACCTTTATCTCCAGGTCCTGCACCGGTTATATATACTTTTCCGTTCATTATCTTTTATATATCAAGTATCTTAATAAGTCAATCGACTTTATAATTCCCAAGTGTTTTTATCAATTTTATTTAATAACGCATCTACCTTTTCAAGTAAATTATCTCTCATAAAAGCCTTCTTTTCCTTTTCCCCAAGTCCAATAGTATCCTTAACCAACTGGTTTCTTAGATGCCCCAATTCCAGAACGTCATCTTGCAAAGAGCAATCAAATTTCTGATCGAGATATTTACGGATTTTCTTAGCTAAATAGGGATTTTGACCATTTGATGAAACAGCCAATTGAATATCGCCACACTGGCTTGCAGCCGCAGGATAAAAATTGGAATACTCAGACGAATTGGCTGAATTGAATAGAATAGCCTGCGATTCTGAATCTTCCCCGATTTGAGAATTTGTTTCTGAACAATCAGTGGCAGCTATTACAAGAAAGAAGCCATTGACATCATTGGCTTGGTACGTACTATTAAGATAATGGTAGGCACCTGCCTCACGCATTTCTTGTAATATCGCATTAATTTTGGGAGCAATAAGTGTCACGTTAGCTTCAGCCTTAATCAAAGATTTCAGCTTGCGCTCAGCAACTTTACCTCCACCCACAATTAAACAATTTCGGCCCTTTAAATTCAGACTTACAGGATACCAGCTCATCGTACAATTTTTATATTAATAAATTGATAGCAGTGTAACCTAACTCGATTTATGGGGTATATGGCACTATTGAAGATGATAAGATCTACAAACAACTCCCTTCCCCAAGAGTCTCAAGTTTGATTACAGTTTTTGGCAGGTTTCCTGACTTGTTTCGTAGATCAAAAGATCGGTTTCTTTCCTTCCCATCCGCAAAATGCGAACAGTGGATGTGGTAAAAACCATAAAAAACTTACAGTAGCGGGGGCTGTCTCGGATTTTAACCGAATTCCCTTTTAAAGCTCAATCGACGATTAAGCTTTCACCAAAACTGCGTCAAATGTAAGCGTTTTTTATTCTCTCCAAAACAATTTGAAGACGTTTTGTTCTTTTTAGGATTTGTTATAAAACATCAATATCCTGAACAGGTGTTAAATATCAACATCATAAGGTTTCAGATTAGACTATCAACGTTTCTAATTCAGACTAATTATTCTTTATATTATTCTATTCAATCAGAAAATCAGTATCTATGTATCTTAAACCAATTTTTAAGTACTAAAATCACATGGCACCTCTTCAAATATTTTCCATTACCCTATTATCAATCTATGTTATTCTAATTGTTGGGTCATCACTATTTTCTAAGAAAAGTGATTCTGTTGAAGGCTATTTCCTAGCTAATAGATCTCTCTCTTTCTTAGCCTTAGCCATAACGTTTATCGCCTCATGGTGGGGAGCAGGTTCTGCTATCGAAACGGCTGATCATTCCTTTCAAAATGGAATCAGTGCCTTTTGGATTTATGGTATGCCCGTTTTATTCTCTACTGGTTTACTCTTTGTATTTGCGAGAGCCATTCGAAAAGTGGGGAGCATCACGCAACCTCAATTATTGGAAGAACGCTATGGAAAAGCACCAGCCTTAATGCTGTCAGTGCTCATTTTCTTATTCATGACGATTACAGCTGCCTCACAAATTGTGGGAATTGGTATATTCTTCGAAAAGTTTCTACACTTAGATTATAAG
>NZ_JBFFKR010000134.1:0-9104 GCF_041555295.1 Ancylomarina sp.
CCCACTCCCCTATCTACTCTAAAATTAACATCGAAGCCTCCAGCTATATCTTCCTCAATTAAAAATTTCAAACCATTATCTTCTGCAGACTGAGTAAAACCATGTAGCATAAGTTCTTTATAAATTGCTAAATTCTCAAGAGGTGAGTCAATGGGTTTATCTTCCGCCCCAAGAGCTATGGCATCTTCAGTTCGGAGCATCATAACACGACCACAAAAATCGCGAGTCACATTGGCAATCGATCCATCACCAAAATTCTTAATAACCTCAGCCAGTCGTTTATCAATAACTGCTGAAGGCGAGCGAATGATATCTAAACGTCCGAATTCAATAGGGACAACATATAGTGCAACCTCAGGTAAAACTTCCCCTTCGGCATCGTAAAGTGCAATAACATTCTCGTCTCCAACAACAAAACCATCTATGGGTTCGATTGTAACTAGTTCGGTAACAGGCACTGGGTCGCCTCCAGGAATAGTAGATGGTTCATAAACAACATATCCATCGTCGCCACGAACTAAAACCTCCAGAGGAAAAGAAGCATTAAGTCGAGGATTCACAACATCGATGACTCCTATCACAGGAACATCTTTGTACTCTACATGATACTTTAATTCATAAAGGATTGGAACACCACTTTCGTCACGTTCCATTTGCCATAAATCACCATACAAATCGGCTTGATCGACATCGGTCTTCTTACCTCCTCTTTTCAACTCATGGTTTTCAGTAATCCTATTTTCTTCAATATTCAAAACATCATCTTGACATGAAGGAGTAAATACAATTCCTATGATGAATAAAACAGCATAGAATGAAAGTAAACGTTTTTTCATAGCATATAAGTTTTAAGTGTTTATTATGAGCTGCAGAATAACGTGTAATTAGGAATTATCAAGTTAGGCAAAGCTATAGGTATTATCAATCCTCATTTTGTGCATCTTTTAAAACGATTTTGGTTATAAAAAATCAACAAATCCACAGATCCATCTAAACAGAATAATAAAAAAACAGATATTAATTAAAGAAAAACGTGTAACTTAAAGGGATATAAGATTCCAAATGACAAAACAAATAAACATATCAATTCTCTATGATCAGCTTTTAATAGCTGAAGGTTTCAAGGCTATCTTGTCAAATGTTAATGGATTACACGTCTCTAAACTAACTGAAAACAATGCCAAATATAATCAATCAATAAATCCACTTGAAATAGATTTATTTATAATAGAACTTTCGGACATATCTAAGCAGAATATTGAATATGTTAATTGCTTACGCGAATCTTTTCCAAATCAGAAAACACTTGTCGTATCAGGTTCACTCACTCGTGAACTTTTGGAATACTTAATCAGCATTGTTAATGGATATATGCTTAGAACCTGCTCGTCTGAAAAATTAATTTTAGCAATTCATGAAATTATTGAAAATGACAACTTTTTATGCTCACAGTTAATTCCGATCCTTTTCGATAACAATCATAAGAATGGCTTTAATATTGATCTCACTAAACGGGAAAAAGAGATCTTGTCATTACTATATACCACAAATCACAATTCGGAAATAGCAGAAATTCTAAATATTAGTCAGACAACAGTTCGAACGCATCTCAAAAATATCCGTCACAAATCTGGTAATAAAAACGAGGTGCAGATGATGAGATATGCCTGTAATAAAAATCTGCTAAAAGAGAACTGTATTCCTTTATGCCCTAACTGCAGGTTTTACTACAAAAAAAACGGGAAATAATATAAGAATCTGTTTTAAGATTCAGCCCTATGCTTTTCAAGCTGCTTTAAATCGGCAAAGCGTTACAAGAAAAGGATCACAGATTCCCAACGCGAAGCCTGCACAGATAGCATATCTACAGAAGCGGATTAAGTCGCAGACTAAACATCTCGTTTCTCGCAAGGGATGGTAAAAAAGAAGCTTGTGCCCTTACCTGGTTGACTCTCGCACCAAATAGCGCCGAAGTTTTTCTGGACAAATTCATGACAAAGAATAAGTCCAAGACCTGTGCCTTTTTCACCTGATGTTCCAAGAGTTTTATATTTCACGTCAATACGAAACAGCTTCTCCATATTTTCTTTTGAAATACCAACGCCCTCATCCTTGACTTCTACTTCCAGAAATTTCTCTTCTCGCCTGACATTGACCTCAACGACTCTACCCGATTCAGTGAATTTAACCGCATTATTAATCAGGTTACGTAAAACGGTATTAATCATCTGTCTATCTGCATAGGCTGTAAAACTCTCTTTCACATTTGTTCTCAATAAAATACCTTTTTTCTCAGCAGGAATACGGTGTAAATTGATATTCTCTTCAACCTGAAGGGATAAATCGAACTCAGTGGGTGTATAGTCAATGTCACCTCTTTGAGATTTCGACCAGGTCAACAAATTCTCCAGCAAATTGTATATCAGCTCTGCCGAATGATGAATACGTTTCAGTGCAATAAGCCTATCCTCTTCATCCAGATCATTGTAATTTTCATCGACTACCTGACTCAATGAGTATAAACTGGCAAAAGGATTCTTTAAGTCATGAGCCAGAATAGAGAAAAACTTATCTTTGGTAGCATTCAGCTCGTTCAATTCTTCTTTTTGCTGGCGTAAACGCTGCTCCGCTTCCTTACGTTCGGTAATATGTCGTGAAACAATCGTTATGCCTGTAAGAACGCCCTGAGCATTACGCCGGGGACTTATCTTTGCATTAAACCAACACATGCCTTGCTGATTGACGCAATAATCGAATTCATGAATAATATCACTCGTTTGTAACTGTTCAAAAGCCAACTGCAGTTCCTCTACAACCGATAAAGGAAATCCGACTTGACTATAATGTTTATAAAGAAAAAAATCCGGGTTCTCATATAGCGGATCCTGATTACCCGGATTATAAAATTCCTGAAATACCCCATCTTTATCGAGAACAAAGACTAAATCGTTGAGAGATGAAATAGTTGACTTCAATTTCTCTTCACTTTCTTCTACTCTCTCCTTTTGTAAGGCTATTTCAGTCGTACGTTCCCGAATTCCTTGTTCAAGCATACGTTTTTCTCGTCTCAGATTCCTAACTCTCCACCTGAAGCTTCCATAAATTAATAAAACTCCAAAAAGAATATAAGCAACATAGGCATAGTCACTGCGCCACCATGGAGGAAGAATCCTAATCTCAAGCTGAGTAGGCGTTTCGTTCCAGATACCATCATTATTAGTTCCCTTTACAAGGAAGGTATATTGCCCACTTGGCAGATTGGTAAAGTGAACAAAATGGCGATTCCCTACCTCTATCCACTCATCACTTAAGCCTTCCATTTTATAGGCGTAACGATTCTTAAAGGGTTGGGTATAATCCAGAGCAGCATAAGCAATTGTGAAAGAATAATCCTTATAGGAAAGCTCTAACCTATCGGTATACACATTGAGTTTTTCCTTTTGAGCCCCTCTTTCCTTATCGAATGAAGTAATCACAATAGGCGGAATGAAGGTGTTATCTTGAAGTGAATCGGGATGAAAAGCAATCAGTCCATCCATTCCACCAAAATACACATAGCCCTTTTCATCCTGATAAACGGCCTTTAAATTGAATTCCCCTCCTTGTAGTCCTTCATTAACAGAATAGGATTTAATCTCCTGAGTTTTTGCATTCAACATAGCCAGACCATTTCCCGTAGAGAACCAAAGGTTACGATTCTTGTCTTCAATAATATCGTAGATGATATTACTGGGCAAGCCATCTTTCATCGAATAGTAAGTGAACAAAGAATCCTTTTTATGAAAGCGATTGACTCCAGTACTGGTGCCAATCCAAATATCACCTTGTTGATCCTCGCAAAGAGAGATGGTAAAATTATCGCAAAGGGTATTAGACTGACCATTTTGATGCGAAAAGTGCAACATTCTGTTCTCACGAGGCAAATAGCAATCCATGCCATTCAATGTCGCAATCCAGATAAAACCTTCGCTGTCCTCTAATATGGAATAAACCAGATTGCTGCTAATACCATAGGGTTCTTCAGCTCCTGAACGATAGAAGATTCTTTTTTTTGTCTTAGGATTAAAGCTTGCAATCCCATTCCCTGTTCCAATCCAGATATTCCCGTTTGAGTTTTCAGTAATGCAATAAACCCGGTTGTTGGCAAAGAAGTCCGTTGTGTCTAGTCCGAAATACGTATTAAAAGGAATAAAATTTTGCCGATCTGAATTAAAGATGCCAACCCCATTTCTGGTTCCCATCCAAATTCGAGATTCACTGTCTTCGAACAAAACATGAACATGATTGTTCGATATATATCTATCTCCCTCGAACTCGGAAGAATAGTGCAACATTTCTTTAGATTCGGGATTGTAGATATTCAAGCCTTTTGCCCAATTCCCTACCCAAAGACGTTTATCCTTATCGATATAAATAGATCCGATGATATTATCCAATAAATCCAGTGAATTTGGATCGTCAGTTTTCTTATAATTTCGAAACTTCTTCGTTTTCAGATCTGCTCTATCAAGACCCGCAATTGCACCTATCCATAAATTCTTAGATTTATCTTCGAATAGAGAATACACAATATCATGGCCAATGTAATTTATATTATTGGGGCCACTGCGGTATTGGCATATTTCAAAATGACCACTATCCCAACTCCAGTCCAAACGATTCAGGCCCCCTTCTTCTGTTCCAATCCAATACACGCCATTGCTATCTTGCAGAATTGAACGGATATAGTTGGTGCTCAAAGGCTGTCCCTCTTCATTGTCAAAACGCTTGAACGCCTTCGTTTTTTGATTATAGAAATTAAGACCATCTTCAGTACCTATCAAAATATAACCTGAAAGATCCTCATGAAGAGCAGTAATATGGTTATTTGATATGGAATTGGGGTTCGATTCATCATGTCGATAATTGGTGAAACTTTTCTTCTCAGGATCAAAAACACTGAGACCATCTGATGATCCGATCCAAATCATTCCCGAGCGAGATCTGAGTAATGGAAAACCAATATCATGCAGAGCACCATCGTACTGGAGATTGTTCGTGAAACTCTCCAAACTGTCCGTTAAATAATTGTATCTGGATAAAACGGGAGGGAAACTGATGTAAACAAACTGATCGTCAGCCACTGTACCATAGACAAATTTATCTGGCACAATAGAATCATTTATTTTGTGAGAAATAAGTGTAAATTCTCCTGTGGTCTTATCATAGCGATTCAAACCCTCCTTTGTGCCCAGCCAAATATTCCCCTTAGCATCTTCGGTAATATCAAAAATCCAATTATTTGAAAGCGAAGTACTATCGGTTGGATCATAAAAGAAATTCTCAAAACTATAACCATCAAATTTATTTAAACCATTCTGGGTGGCAAACCACAGGTAGCCTTCTGAATCCTGAAAAATAGATTTGATTTCGCTTTGAGAGATACCATCTTCAACGCTGTAATGCTTAAAAGTCATTAATTGAGCATAGGCATTGAGAGGCATACACAATAGAGCTCCCCAGAGATGTAATATTATAAAGACTCGAAAATTCATATGCTATTTTAGGGTGAATAATTAAGCATTAACAATTTACAGCTTTTTTTCATCACGGCATTCGTTTTATTTGATCAATTGAATCGCCTTTTTGATATCAAATAACAAAGAGACCTGTAAATATTTTAAGAATTGCTTTTTTCATTACAAGGGTTTACTAAAATGAGGCACAACCATTGGCGATATTTTAAAAAGACGCCTTAGTTGAATTCAGTTAGTGTAATAATTATTAATACGTTTTCTGACATGAATAAAACGTACAATGCCAACTATGAGAAGAAAAAATGCAGCTATAAGCAATATGTAGGCAAGCGTTTTTAAATTCTGTAAATCTTCAATTTTCAGAATAACAAAGCCAGAACTTAAAAATACAATGGAGGTTCTAAAGTAAGAAAGAAAGGTGCGTTCATTAGCCAGATTGGTCCTTTCCAATGCTAACATATCAGTTAGCTTAATCTCATTTTGTTCCATAATTCATGTTCCTTATTAATGGTTTTAATGCCTTGTAAGTAATTGTGCATGATTATTGACGTGCTTTAAACTTCTCTCAAACACATAAATATTCGGATTAAGCTTGTGAATCAAATTTAATTCGTGACTATTTATAAAAGCTGCCTTTACGTCAATTATTTATCTCATGTTAAGTATAAAAAATTATACTAACATTCTTTCATTTGGAGGAATACCCGAATTTATGAGGGGGAGGTGATTCCTTATCAGTAAAATATCAACCTACATTTAATCACAAAAAAAAGTGCAGCGTCACGGCTACACTCCTCTCCTTTCCGATCGCCATTTAATGAAGGCTTATTTGCGATTTACACTGGCAAGGGACTTAAGTCGCTTTCTGATATTTTGGATGTCCAGAGAAACAGGATGACCTGACTTTGTTTCCGCATTTTGGTTTTCAATATACATAACCATCACGTATTCTCCCCCGAATTCAAACACGCCTATTAGTGATGAAGCGTCTTCATCTTTATATGCATTCGTGAAAACGGACAAGCCTTCATCTTCAGAACTGAATACGTAGCGCTCATTCATATATAAAAAAAGATCATCAGAATAGGTAGCGATCACATCTACTAGAGTACACATTAAGGCATCATTTGCATCAAAAAGATAGACAAGCCTTGGAGCTTGATCAGAATAGTCAAGGTACTCAACAACAGAATTGCTTGGGGAATTATCGGACTCTCCTGCTATTTCGAGAAGATCGCTGCGAGTTATGCCCCAGTCTAAAATAGGATCAGGATAAAGATTAAACCTACCTTTTACTTCTACAGGGATTTCCACAACACGATCATTACTAGCAAGCTCAATTATTGTTTCACCAACCTTTCCTGCACTAACCAATCCATTGACCGACACAGTGGCCTGATAATCGTTTGCCGATCTAAAGACCATATTATATCCAGAAATGGCACTTATTTGTACTCTTTCATTGGGATATAAAGAAATCTCTTTGGTTTTAAGTGATAATTCTACTTGCTCGCCTTCACCACAGGAAAAACATAGTGAAGCAATAAGGGCAATGAATAAGATCTTTTTCATAATGTTCAGATTTGATTGATTAATTCTATATGTTCGTTTCACTTATGTACAATGTTATTTTTGTATCCCTTATTAAACTGGCATATAACTATATTTTATAGCCTAACTATTATTGTCTTTTAAACCTGAAAGGTCAGCTAATAAACCGAACCGCACCAATAATGAGTGAAATACTAAACTGAATAAGGAGTATAAGGTTTTATGGAAAACCAGACACTCCCCTGAATATCCGCAAGTCACTCTATAAAAAATGACATATGATACCCCTAATCAACCCTTGTTTCTTCTTAGAAAATTCCTAAGAAATATAATATTATAAAGACTCGGAAATTCGTATACTATTATAGTCTGTATGACTAAGCATTAACAATTTACATTTTTTTTCTGGTTTTTATTAAAACAAAAATCAATATTTATTGTTTATCAAGCTTTTTCTCAATTAATCGTTTGATATCGGGTAACATGGAGTCGTTTTTCACATCTATTCTAATCCCTCTACCCTCAGCATATTTTGTAGCTTGTTTTAATTCATCTTTAATTTCTATTGAAATAAAACTCTCCATTATCACATCCATCGCTTTTTGACCAAAAACAAAGGCAACTTTAAATGAATGATCTCTTGGCAGGAAATAGATAATCGCCCTTCTCTTGTCTTTAATCTTATATGACCATCCGTATTTTTTCTCTGGATAATTCTAATCTGAAAGTCCTATAGATTTGTGGTATTATATTACTCTTTTTAACTCTACTTATTATGTACACTTAACCTTCAAATAGCTAGATCGAAGGAACATCAAAGCTAGACCGAAGGAACACTGAAATAAAAATGACTTTATTATTGTTAGATACAAGCTAATTAAAAAATATTATTACCAGTACCCATATTACAAAATTCATAGAATTAAATAATGAGAGCAGTTCGATGACGTATCCCATTATTTGTATAATGCCTTAAATCCAAAGGAAACATAAAATATGTCTAATTACCTAAACCCTTATAAATGACCTACTATTTGATCTGAACGTTATTAGTTATTTTCACCTTAACGCTAACATGCATATTGAATCCGCTTAGAGTGGATTAAAATCGTTTAATCAAATTGAAATACAGTCTTGTGTAAGTATTCGATTTTTCGAAGCTTCCTTCGTAATTAGCAGAAAAAGATAATTTCTTATGAATTCGCCACAATAAGTTAAGCGTGACGGTAGCGCACTTTCTATACGTTATATATATTTTAAAGAATTAAGTTGAGAGCATCGCCTAAGCTCTGCGAACGATCCTTCTTACACAAACAGAAGCCTGTCAGTTATCGGCGTTCAACAGATTAATCCATTCGCTCGTAAAAACAGGTCCTGTCTTCGCAGGAATGAGTATCTGAATGAAAAATGACTTTTATACAATCTACACTTATTTGCTTTTCTTTTTTAACAGCCTAAATCTACCAAATGTGTGAATGATGTAACTTAATAGCATTTTGGTGTAACATTTCAGTTTGTTAATGTACTTACCTTTGTTTTGTACAATATTAATTAACAACGATTATATGAAATTTAAAAATCTATTATCAACCCTTGCAATTGCAGCGGTTGTTTTGATGTTGGGTTGTTCAAAAGACGACGATGTCGCTTTAAATCTTGCACCAATGGTGAATTCTTCCGAGCCGGCAAACAATGCTACAGACGTAGTTCTTAATAAAGTAGTTACTGCTACATTCAGTGAGGCAATGGATCCTTTATCGATCAATACTTCAACATTTACATTGATGCAAGGAACAAATGCGATTTCTGGTGTTGTGGATTATTCAGGAACAATAGCAACTTTTACACCAACAAATGCTTTATCTGCTGAAATTATTTATACGGCGACCATAACAATCGGAGCAGAAAGTTTAGCAGGTAAGACGCTTGCTGCTGATAAAGTATGGAGTTTTACAACTGGTATTTTACCCGATGATATATCACCTTCGATATCTTTAACAGACCCTGTAAACAACGCAGTGGGTGTAATTCGCAGTA
>NZ_JBFFKR010000135.1:0-8997 GCF_041555295.1 Ancylomarina sp.
AAAAGACCTGCTGGAAAGAATAAGGATAATATGGACTTGTGCATAAGAGAAAAATATATTCAATTTTATGCACGTAAAGATATGATGAATTAATCGCAGACCCAACTTTTGTAACTGATCCCTGATTGCTTTTGATTAAGTATTAAAAGGATATGACAGAATCTAACTTATAATATCTTGGGTTTATTTATTTGTTACTAAGCTCTTTCTTATTGTTTCTAACAGACTTTAGTTGATTTGTTGCATACAGTTAAACTGAAGGTGCCTCTAGAGTTAATAGGGCTTAAACGATAAAGTCGTAAGCTCTTTATTAATTCTCATCATGAATAGGATAGGTAAACTCAAGTATACGTTTTATCTATCTTAGTAGTTCTAGCCTGTTAGCATCTAATCTAACAAAGATAAAGAGTAGAATAGTAAAAGACCATAGAGATGAACCTCCATAGCTAAAAAAGGGCAGAGGGATTCCAATAACAGGTGCTAGCCCAATTGTCATACCTACATTTATAGCAATATGGAAAAATAGGATGGCAGCTACACCATAGCCATATATTCGACTAAAGCTCGAACGTTGCCTTTCTGCCAAGAAAATAAGGCGTAAGATGAGGCTTAAGTGCAATATAAGTACAAGAGCAGATCCTAAGAATCCCCATTCTTCTCCTACGGTACAGAAAATAAAATCGGTACTTTGCTCAGGGACAAAGTTGAATTTAGTTTGAGTCCCATTTAAAAAGCCTTTACCGCTGAATCCTCCAGAACCGATAGCAATTTTCGATTGATTAACGTTGTATCCTGCACCATATGGATCGGATTGAATGCCTAAGAGTTCATTAATCCTTTGCTGTTGATGAGGCTCTAAAACCCGATCAAAAATATAACTAACCGAAAAGGTATAAAGCAAACTTCCGATGACTAATAAAAGAATAAGAGCTGCATTTTTAATTTTACTTCGATAAGTATAGGCAAGAAAAGGAATGGTGTTTAGAAGAACAGAAATTACTAGCAAAGAGAAATTTCCAAGCTGTAAATCTGTCCCTTTATTAATTAGCCACAAGGTTCCAAAACTACCAGCAAGTAAGGCAAATGCTAATGCAATTTGTTTCACTTGTACACCAATCATTTTCAAACTTACTGCTGCTATAATAACGATTAGTATAGCTACTGTGAAACTTGAATAGATAAGCGTAAAGATAAAGAAAACAGCTGCGAGTAAGGTTAATAATAATACAAATCCAGATAAGCCTTCTCTGTAAAGCACGAGAATGAAAACAGAATAGACTAAGGCAGAGCCTGTATCATTTTGCATTAAAATTAGAACCGCAGGAGTAAAGAGTATAAGTCCTGTAATGAACAGTGATTTAATTTTATGAATTTTAAAATTGTATTGACTTATATATCTGGCTATTGCGAGATTGGTTGCGAATTTGGCGAACTCAGCGGGCTGAAAACGAATAGTACCAAGTTGAAACCATGAGCGTGCTCCGTTTACTTTAACTCCAAAAACAAGAACAGCTAACAGAAGTGCAATCATGAGTATGAGAGTGGGGTAGGCAAAAGCAGAATAAAACTTACTTTCAATCGTAAGAATAATGATGGCGATAAAAATTGCTGCACCAATCCATATTAATTGTTTTCCATAACGCTGGGTGGCATCAAAAATACTTTGATGATCTTCGTTGTAGACAGCAGCGTATATATTTATCCAGCCCAAAAATACCAATATAGCATAAAGCAAAATGGTTATCCAATCCAAGTTTTTAATTAGGCTTACTCTTCTATTCATAGCTACTCTTCTTTTTTTTTCTATTCGTCTTGCTTGTCTTCTTTGATGTTGATCAAATCTGCTTCAAGCATTCTTTTCTCTAAATACTTCTTGTTTTTAGAAATCTCACCTTTCAGATACTTTTCAATCATTAAACCCGAAATAGGTGCTGCATATCTTGATCCCCATACCCCATTTTCTACATAAACGACAATGGCAATTTTAGGATCATCTTTGGGAGCAAAAGCTACAAAAACGGAATGATCATCTCCATGCGAATTTTCAACCGTGCCAGTTTTCCCACATACACGTATGTCTTTAATAGCAGCTGATTTACCCGTACTTCCATCTTCCCCATGAACGACCATATCCATACCCTCAATTACAGGTTCAAAGTATTTTGCATCAATGGTAGTCTGTCTTTTTTCTAGAAATTTTGAATCTATTTTCCCATCAGTTCCGATTGATTTCACAATATGAGGTGTATAATAATAGCCTCGGTTGGCAATACAAGCAACCATATTAGCCATTTGAAGAGGAGTGATTGATAATTCACCTTGACCGATAGCTAAAGATACGACATTTAAAGAGCGCCAATTTTTGGTTCTATATGTTTTTGTATAATAGCTGGCTTTAGGAACAAAACCAGAAAGTTCACTGGGCAGATCGGTGCCAAGTTCTGATCCAAATCCGAATGAGCACGCATGTTTCCTCCAATTGGTATATCCCGCACTAGCTGATCCAAAGTGAGGAGCATCAAGTATGTTGCGAAATGTTTGAGCGTAATAGGCATTGCAAGAATGTTGTATGGATTCTTTTAGGTCTAATGGAGAACGGTGATTGTGACAGCCCATGGTAAAGCGACCTGCATGGTACCCATTCTGACATGCGATTTTTGTTCTAGGCGTGATAATGCCTTCTTGCAAGGCGACGAGTGCATTAATAAGTTTGAAAATCGAGCCTGGAGGATAAGTGGCCATCATTGAACGATCAAATAAGGGTCTAAGTGAATCATTATTTGCAAGTTCATTGTAGTTTGTTGACATGGCTCTACCGACAAACATCTCAGGATCGTAACCAGGACTTGATAGTTTAACTAGAATTTCACCAGTTTTAGGCTCAATCGCAACGATACCGCCTTTTTTATTTTGCATGAGTTTTTCGGCGTACTCTTGCAGGTTAATGTCCAAAGTTGTTGTGATATTTTGTCCCTCAATCGCATTCCTATCTAGGCCGCCATCATGGAAAGATCCTTTGATTCTGTTGTAAACATCTACCCAATAGACTTTCAATCCTTTTACCCCTCGTAATGCTTCTTCGTATGTACTTTCAAGTCCACTTTTCCCAATATAGTCACCTTGACTATAGTACTTGTCATTTTTGATGTGCCTACCATTGACCTCACCTAAATAGCCTAAGGTATGTGCTGCATTATGATGAGGGTATTTTCTAAGGGTACGAGTTTGAACAAAAAAGCCAGGATATTTATAAAGTTTTTCCTGTAGAACGGCATATCGTTCTGAAGAGAGCTGTTTGATAAAAATTGAGGAACGATATCTAGAGTGTTTTTTTGCTTTCTTAATTCGATGAATAACATCTTCTTTATTAACGCCAATTAAGTAGCAAAAATCTAGTGTATCGAATGTTTTAACCTGACGTGGTATAATCATTAAATCGTACGCTGCTTGATTGTAAACTAAAAGTTCACCATTTCTATCGTAGATTAAACCACGTGCGGCATATTGAGTTACTCTGCGTTGAGAATTACTCTCAGCTGAAAGCTTGTATTCATCGGTAACAATTTGAATGTTGAAGAGTCTGATTAGGAATATTAGAATAACAAAGGCAAAGATGCCTCCAATAATAAATCTTCGGTTTGAATAGTTATTCATATCTGTTCAGACAATTTTATTTTTTTGAAATGACAAATTGGCTTGTGATAACAAGTATTAAAGTGAAAATACTACTTAGTATGATTCTGATTAATGTGTCGCCAAAGTTGTTAAAAGAAAAAACCTCAACTATAAATAGGAAGCTATGATGAGCAAGAATTAGAATAAGGGCGTATTTAAAAAACCATGAAAATCCGTATACGTATAGCCCTTGTTCAATGTTGCATTCATAGTTATCTCGAACAGAAATGTAATTTAATATATAAGGCCTTAAAAATCCCATAAAAACACAAGCAGAAGCGTGTATGCCAATAGTATTTGAGAAAACATCTATGCTGAGTCCCATAAAGAATGACAAAACCAATAATAGCCAAGGTGGTGTTTCAAAAGGAAGCAATAAAATGAATAGAACATACAGGTAAGGGTTGATGAAACCACTTAGCTGAATGTTATTAAAAATAGTAACCTGAAGTAAGATTAGTATTATAAATCGGATAATATTTTTAACTATAAAATTCATTTTTCAACCTCTTTTTCTAATTCTAATCGTTCATTTTTCAATAAATCCCCTACCACATCAACATACGATATTTGATTGAAATCGTTACTTAACAAGACAATAACTTCGCGGAAGTTACCTCCAGTAGACGGTAATACCTCTTCAGCAGTTCCAAGAAGTATACCTTCCGGGAAAATAGAAGAAAAACTACTTGTCGTTATTGTGTCACCAATTTTGATGTCAACATGAGATGGGATTTCAATTAATCTTGCTTTACGGTAATCTTTGCCATCCCAATAGAATGATCCATGGTGATTGTTCTTCTTAATCTTAGCTGATATTTTTAGTCTGCTATTCAGCAGGGAAAGAACGGTTGAGTAGTTGTCTGATACAGATTTTACGATACCAATAACACCATTATTGGCAACAACGCCCATTTCTGGCTGTATTCCTTGGTTTCGCCCTTTATTAAGGGTAATGTAATTTCGTTGTTTATTTATTGAGTTGTTAATCACTTTTGCCGAGCGATAAACATACTGTTGCTTGAAGAGAGAATCATTGTAAAAGAAAAATGAATCAGCAGAAAGCTTGTAGTTTTCTGAAAGTAAATTGTGGAGCAAGGTATTTTCGTTACTTAACTGATCGTTAATTTTAGTCAGTCTAACGTAATCACTAAAAGAATTTACTCTGTTGTAAATGCCTCCGCTTATAGCATTGTTAGAGTTTAGGAATACCGTTTTGTGATAGTTATTGTTGTTTACGATTAGTAAAAAACAAACCAACTCTATTATCAAGAATAGAATTGTGAAATGAAATCTGACAATGATTTGGAGTAGATTCTTCATTCAATTGTAAAGAGGTAAGCAAATTTGATTTATGCTTATTGGCTAGTTAATCTATTAACTAACCAATAAGCTATAATTCGCAAATGATATCGAATCATACCATTTGCTATGTATTTATCTCATTAAGAATGAGAAGTTTTTCACATTCTTAAGTGCGATACCTGTTCCTCTTGCTACAGCTCTCAATGGATCTTCGGCAATATGGAATGGAATATTTAATTTATTCATCAAACGTTTATCAAGACCACGAAGCAGTGCACCACCTCCAGCTAGATAAATACCATGGTTCACAATATCAGCATACAACTCAGGAGGTGTTTGCTCCAATGCACTCAAAATAGCAATCTCAATTTTAGAAATTGATTTTTCAAGACAGTGTGCAATTTCCTGATATGAAACGGGTATTTCAATTGGAAGAGCAGTCATCTGATTTGGTCCTTGGACACGGAAATCAGCAGGTGGATCTTCTAGTTCCGAAAGGGCAGATCCAACATGAATCTTGATGTCTTCAGCAGTACGCTCACCAATTTTGATATTGTGTTGGTGACGCATGTATTCCTGAATATCTGCAGTTAAATCATCACCAGCAATTCGGATTGATTTATTGGTAACAATACCTCCCAGTGAGATTACCGCAATTTCAGTTGTACCACCTCCTATATCTACTACCATGTTACCTTCAGGAGCTTCAACATCTATGCCGATACCAATAGCTGCAGCCATTGGTTCATAAATCATATAAACATCTCTACCACCGGCATGCTCCGACGAGTCACGGACAGCTCGAAGTTCAACCTCGGTACTTCCCGATGGGATACAAATTACCATTCTTAGTGATGGAGGAAATAAACGTGGCTTTTTGTTGATCATTTTGATCATCCCACGAATCATTTGTTCGGCAGCATTAAAGTCTGCAATTACTCCGTCGCGTAAGGGACGTATAGTACGAAGGTTGTCGTGAGTTTTACCTTGCATTTGGCGTGCCTTCTCGCCAATAGCCACCATTTTTTCGGTGCGCCTGTCAATTGCCACAATCGAAGGTTCGTCAACCACAATCTTATCATCACAAATGATGATTGTGTTTGCCGTTCCCAGGTCGATGGCTATTTCCTGTGTCATGAATGAAAAAAATCCCATATAGTCGTGTGTATCTCGGTTTTATCTGTTGTTATATTTTCAGAACTTTGTCCTCTAGGTTTAGAAGCATCCTAAGTTAGCAAGTTTCTTAGGATTAATACACTGCTCGAAACAAAGATTCTGAATATAATTTTAATGTTTAAAATGGCGCATTCCTGTAAATACCATAGCAATCTTATACTTGTTAGCTAAATCGATTGATTCTTGATCACGAATAGAGCCACCAGGTTGGATAATTGCTGTAATTCCAGCTTCGTTTGCAGCTTCAACACAATCACCGAAAGGGAAAAAAGCATCCGATGCCATTGCACTTCCTTTGATATTTTCACCACCCTGACGGATTGCATTTTCTAAAGCCCAAATACGACTAACTTGTCCTGGACCCACGCCCGTTGTAGTTAAGTTTTTGGCAATAGCAATACCATTCGATTTGGCGTGTTTAACTGCTTTCCATGCGAAAATAAGATCTTCCATTTCTCTTTCAGATGGCTGACGCTCACTTACAACTTTCAACTCATCGTTAAATAATTCCTGATCTTGTTCCTGAATTAATAATCCTCCTAAAACAGTACGTGCTTTAAAGGTTGAATATCCAGTTTTTAAGATTTCTGGAAGTTCCAATAATCTTAAATTCTTTTTCTTAGTTAATATTTCTAGCGCTTCAGCACTGTATGATGGAGCAACAATAACTTCAAGGAAAATCGAGCTCATTATTTCAGCCGTAGCAGCATCAATTTCACGGTTTGAAGCAATAATACCTCCAAAGATTGAAACAGGATCTGCTTCGTAAGCTTTCTTGAATGCTTCAGCAATAGTTGGAGCACTGCCTATTCCACAAGGATTAGCATGTTTTGCTGCAACAATTGTTGGTTCTGTATATTCTTTCAAGGTTTCTAAAGCCCCGTCTGTATCACCAATATTATTATAAGAAAGTTCCTTACCATGAATTTTGTTGGCCGCAGTAAGTGTGCCTTCAGTCTCTTTAATCTGAGCATAGAAACTTGCTTTCTGATGTGGGTTTTCACCATATCTAAGATCTTGCTTCTTCTCGTAAGTTAAAGTAATCGTATCTGGAGATTTGATATCCAGCTTTGTGTTGAAATAGTTCGAAATTAAAGCATCGTAGTGTGCGGTGTGTTGAAACACTTTAGCTGCAAGTAGTTCTTTAGTTTCGAAACTTGTTGAGCCATTTTCTTTAAGTTCTGCAATAACAGTATCATAATCCTTAGGATCTGTAATAACTGAAACGAATTTATAGTTCTTTGCTGCTGCTCTAAGCATAGTTGGACCACCTATGTCGATGTTTTCGATAATTTCTTCGTGCCCAGCTTCAGGATTTAAAATAGTTTGTTTGAAAGGGTATAGGTTACAAACGACAATATCTATAGCCTCTATACCTAATTCTTTCATCTGTTTCTGATGCATTTCGTTATCGCGAATAGCTAAGATTCCACCTTCAACGTTAGGATGAAGCGTTTTTACTCGACCATCAAAACATTCTGGAAATTGTGTTAGATCTGAAATATCCATTACAGGAATTCCCTCAGCTTTAAATTTAGCAGAAGTCCCTCCGGTAGAAATGATTTCCCATCCTAATTGGTCTAGTTCTCTTGCAAATTCAACAATATTTGTCTTATCAAAAACACTGATTAGAGCTCTTTTCATGATTCTTTTTTTGGGGTAATTTATATGAGTCGAAAATTAACTTTTCAGTAAAATATCTTCCAAACTAGAGTGGCTGGCGTAATTCACTAGAGATTAATGTTTTATGCAGTTGTGATTAGTTTCACGCAAAGTTAAGAAAAAGCCTAAAAAATAAGACTTATAAATAGAGCTTTTTTATGCAAATTTTGAGATTTTTTATTCTCTCTATAGGACAGTAGGTTGAGGATTAATTAAGCCTTTGAGTTTATTGTGATTTTTATGGTAGAATGTGTGATATGAAATAATCCTTCTAGCACATCAAATCGTATTTTGAGATACTAGAAGGAAATATTATATGATTAAACTATACTATAAAAATATGCTCCAATTGAAAGGTAGATGAATAACCCAACAATATCATTTAATGTTGTGATAAATGGGCCTGTTGCAAGAGCGGGGTCAACTTTTGCTCTATGGAGCATTAAAGGAATAATGGTTCCTGCTATGGCAGCAAAAATCATAACGGCAAATAATGCTACAGATACAGATATGGTTAATGCAAATGAATCACTGTAGAAATAATTGGATAAGAATAATAAAGAAGAACAGGTTAAACCATTGATAAGTGCTCCGCCTAATTCGCGCATTAAACGACTGAATGTACTTTCAATACCTAAAGAGTTACTTGCGATACCTTGTACAATAATTGCTGATGACTGAACACCAACATTACCTGCCATCGCTGTGATTAGTGGAATAAAGAAAGCCAGAGCAGGGGTAGCTGATAGGCCGGTTTCATGTGTAGCAATAACCATTGCTGCAAAAACACCCCCAACTAAGCCTATAAGTAGCCAGGGTAGACGAGCTCTGGTTTGTAACCAAATGGAGTCGTTTGATTCAATATCTTCGTAGATACCCGATGCCATTTGATAATCTTTTTCAGCTTCCTCACGAATCACATCTACAACATCATCGATAGTAATTCGTCCCATTAATCGACCGATACTGTCAACTACAGGGAGGGCTACCAAGTCATATTTCTCCATAATAAGAGCAACTTCCTCGTCAGATTCGTCAGTATGTACTGACATGACATCAGGTTCATAAATATTAACGATTTTGGCAGAAGTAGGACTCAGGATCATCTTTTTAAGAGATAGTGTTCCTATTAGTTTTCCATCATCATTAACAACATATACGTAATAAATTTCGTCAATA
>NZ_JBFFKR010000136.1:0-8881 GCF_041555295.1 Ancylomarina sp.
CTCAAAATAAAGTTTGTCATCTACATAGGCTTTCATCAATTCTGGTGTCCATTCCAAAATATAGGAATGAAAATTTTCAGCAACATCAGCTATATGTATGGTATCAGTTTGCTGCGTATTAGTTTGCCATTGATAATCTTTGGAATGGGCTGAAGCATGAATGGTTCCTAAATTATGTCCCACGTGTTCCATGATGTCGATTTCACCAATATTTGGCCAATTCCCATCCTTATAGGTCCAGCCTTCTGGCATCATCCATATGGCAGACCAGGTCCCTCTACCCTTTGGAAGCTTAGCATTCACTTCAATTTTTCCGTGTAGCCAATTTGCTTTTGAATTTAAGCGTGCCGAAGTGTATTCCTTTCCCTTATATTTTTCCTTTAAAGCAATAATGTTTAGAACGCCACCTTCAACCCAGGCATTTTCTTTCTTTGCTTTGGTATAGAATTGAGCTTCATTATTACCCCAGCCATCGTCATTTCCTTCAGTATCGTAAATCCATTTGGTTGAATCAGGTAAACCTGTATAATCAAACTCGTCACTCCAAACCAATTGGTAATTGTCCTTGTGCGAGCTTTCAGTATTTTTTGTTGAGGATTCTGATTTTTTCCCGTTGCAACTTGCAAACAGAAATATCGTTCCCAATAATATGATTATATTTTTTAGTTGCATGTTGTATTCTTTTTAAGACTTAAGCTTAGACTTTAACCCTAGTTAATTGATTGATATACGCGCACGTAATCAACAGCCATACTTTGCGGGAAGATTGTATTATCAACACCTTGAACTCCTCCCCAATTACCACCAACTGCAACATTTAGTATGAAAAATTGAGAAAGGTCGAATGGCCAATTACTAGCCGTTTTTTTAGATGGGGCATATGTATGGGTTACATTTTCAGGTGAGTCGATATAAAAAATCATTTCCTTATTATCCCAAATTAGTCCATAAACATGAAATGCTTCCTCAGCAGTTTCGAGAGTCTTACTGCTTCCATTGCCATTTGCTCCAGAACCAGAAGTTGTATGTACAGTTGCATGCACCACATTAGGATCATAACCGACATACTCCATGATATCGATTTCGCCACATGCAGGCCATCCTTCAGTACTTATATTTCCTCCCAACATCCATATGGCTGGCCATATTCCAGTTCCGGAAGGTAATTTGGCACGAACTTCCATTCGTCCGTATGTAAATTCTTTTTTCCCCTTAGAGATCATGCGAGTAGAGGTGTAAGAACCTGCTACCTTAAATTCATTCTCTTTACGGGCAGTAATAATGAGCTTACCATCTGTAATTTCAGCATTATCACCATTGGTGTAATTTTGTAGTTCATTGTTCCCCCAGCCACCAGATCCGGTTTCGAAAGTCCAATAGTCAGTATTAATTTCAGTTCCATCAAACTCGTCAGACCAAACCAAAGTCATATTGTCCAAATAATCTGGATCATCTTGTGCGATCGTTATCTGTTTTGTCAAAAGTTCTTCAAAACCATCTTTATAAACGTGTAACTCTACATCGTAAATACCTGCTCTAGGTAAATAAATCTCTATCTGATCGATATTATCTCCCGTAAATTCCTTGTCATTGCATTTCCATGAAATAGCATCGTAATCGCCTTGGCTTGTATTATTTAATGTGACAAAATTAGGTTTAGAGTCATCTATTAAATACGTAAAATCAGCAAGAAAAACATCTTGATCAATACTAATTGTTTTGGCCACAATTTTATTATTCGACAACTTATTATCAAGTCCCCAAAGCGTTAACTGAACCTTATAATCTCCTTTTTCAGAATAGAAAACGGTTTGATCATTTGTATTGGCACGTTGCTTTTCAGAAACAACACCATTACCGAAATCCCACTGCATAAATAAATATAATCCTATACTTGTATTTGAAAACACAATTTTATTTGCGTCATTAACATCTTCAGTAAATGTAAAATCAGGCATATAAGTTTCCTCATCATCACTTTTTTGACATGACAATAGAACAGAGGCAAAGACTATAGAAAAAAGTATACTAACGTATGCAAGAAAGCGTAACGTTTTCATAAATATTATCGAATTATAATTCATAGTTAGTATATAAAAAAAAGCAATAAGATTGCACCGAAAGCCATTATCATATTGTGATTTCAGATAAATACTTCAGAAGATAATGTGAGCTTCACAATTACCACTTATTGCTTAAAATACTTGGATGAATATAAGTTGTAAATTATTTTTTTGAAAAGAGGGTATTGGTGTGAATATGCCAGAGCACGATCTGTGCTCTGGCATAATTAGAATTAAGGTAACAACTTGAAATCGTCGATATAGAAAAGACCAGTATTACAATGTCCTTCTGCACCAAGTTGAATGACAATTTGGTCAAAGTCAACACGATCAGTCACATCACTGTAATCAAAAGTCAATTCTACCCATTTACCAAACTGATCTTCAGTTAAAGTATGGCTACGAACCTGTTGAGTTGTCCAAGCATTGCCTCCCAGTGAACTATCTTGTAGCTTCACATCAATCTGAGGCTTAAGATTATGATCTGCAATCCAAGGGGTTCCTGGATCACAAACAGTTACATAGTCGTTAAAACTCGGAACAAAAACCTTCATAGTGAATTGGTTTCTTGTGGATAAATCAATAATATAATCAAGTACAGTCAAAACACTGGACCATTCGCCAGCACCTTTTTGATACTTCACAATCATATCTGATGAGTTCACATCTGATGGCGCAAAGTTATCAATGATATCAAAACCATCAATTGCTGCTGTATCCCATACAATATTACCATTGCCTTCAAAATCGTCAGAGATATCATTGCTTTCAAGCTCCTTAACAACTGGTTCTGGTTCTGGCGTTAATTTATCAACGGGTGCAAATCTTGTAAACCAATAGAAATTAGCATTAGTGTCCCAAAATGCGACTTCTAATAAATCTTCTGTTAGAGTCATGATTTCATATTCATGAGCACCAGCGTAGTAACCTAAGAAACCACCTCCTGTTACAGTCAGCTTTTCACCTGCTATAGTACAAACAAAATCACCACCTGTATGCGGCATGATAAAGTCACCACCATCAGGTTCCTGATGTCCATCTGTAGAGCCTAAGTCTGCAGCCCAACCACCGTTAGCATAAACATCGCCATTAGTTAGTTGAGTTAAGGTTAAACCAGACTCAGTAATTTTAAAGGTAAATCGGTCATCATATAATCCTTTATCTAAACGAGCACCTTTAGCATCAGCATGCCATTCGGTAGGATTAGCTAAGGTAGGTCCTAAGCCAAAAGCACCTTTCGAGTACCCATCAACAGCCCATACTTGTTCTCCAGATCCTACGAGTTGATCGTAAGGATATCCTGAAAGAAAAGATGGATTATCTACAGTTGTAACAATCTCATCCTCAAGAATAGTCACACCACCCTGAGAGATAACTGTAAGCTTAACGGTATAGGTACCAGCAAAGGTATACTGTGCCGTAACCGAGCTTCCTTTTTGAGTCACACCATTACCAAAATCCCAGATAGAACTTACACCAGGTGTATTGTTATAAAGAGTATATTCATTGGTGACATCAGTAGCCGTGTATCCCCAGTCAATCTGATCTGCCATTAGGTTTTCAGGTGTACTGTACTCATCAGGAGAACAAGACACAGCAACAACTAAGAGCAAAATAAAATATAATATTTTTTTCATAATTTAAATTTTAAATAATTACCAAATAAGTCATGTAAATCATAAATCACCTAAGATGATTCGACTACAACTTATTAATAACCATCGTTTTGCTTTAAGGCATTGTTCGACAGTGCAATTTCAGTTGAAGGGATTGGCCAGAATCCTCTTGCTGCTGTATTTACAGCTGAGTCGTAGATTCCACCTAAATTCGTTGCCTGAACGGCACTTTCCAAAACAGGCATACCTCTTCGAAGTAAGTCCCAATATCTGATTCCTTCTAAGGCAAATTCCAACTTTCTTTCTTCGAATATTTGCTCTAAAGTCACTGTACTAACTGATGAATATGACTCACCAAAAGCACGAGCTCTAACCTTATTGTAGTGAACAGCAGCATTGGCAGCAGATCCCAAATGAATTTCTAATTCGGCAGCCATCAATAAAACGTCTGCAAAACGAATTGAGATATAATTCTGAGGAAAGTTCAGTTGTTCTTGTCCAACAACAGGCACTTGACTTTTAAGACCGGCGTACTTTTTATTCAAGTAGCCCGTATATTGATCTGCCTCTTCGAAGTTACCTTCGCCCAATTCAGCAACCATATCTAAAAGTGTAAAATCTCTACGAAGATCACCCTCCTGATAAGAATCATAAAGTTGTTGTGTAGCTGGTGAGAAACCCCAACCTGAATAATATTCAGAATCAGCACTAGTACCTCTTGGCCCAACAAAAACAACCATTTTATTACCAATATCGAAAGGGGCATTATACCATTGCCAGCCTTCGCCTTGATTAGAGAATTGAACCTCGAAAACACCTTCTATTGAATTTTCAACCCATGAATCTGTAAACTCAGAGTGTCCCCACAGATTTCCAAAATCTGGTAAAAGATCTGCTCCACTATTGGTGATAACTTGATTTAAATAAGTCAAAACATCAGAGCCTGTAACATCTCCGGGCATAGTCGAACTTGCATCGCCACTACCATAAACACCATCATAAAAAAGGAACATTCTCGCTAATAGTGCTCTAGGAGCCCATTCTGTAACTCTTCCTTTTTGATCATTGTCGTATGTAACACCCTCTAAATAAGAAATAGAAGTTTCTAAATCACTTACTATCTGAGCATACACATCTGCAACAGGTGCTGCAGCTTGCGAATATTCTGATGATGCAAGGGTTTTGGTAATCAAGGGTACATTTTCGAAAACGCGTACTAAATTAGCGTAATAATAGGCTCTTAAGAAAAGAGCTTCACCCTTAAATTGTGTCTTCTGCTCCTCTGAAATTTCAGAAGCGTCTACTTTTTCTAAAAAGACATTCGCGCCATAAACTCCAGCATAGTGGTCGTTCCACATGGCACTCCACATGCCCTCTGATGCCGTAGTTATACCTCTGTCAGCTTTCTTTCCAGAAACGCCATCAGTAGCAGAACCGCCTCCACCATAAGCATCGTCCGAAACGATATCCATGGTTAATTGCAAGCTCTCGCCCCAGTTTCTTTGAAGTGGCTCGTAAGCCGCTACCAAAGCTCTGTACATATCGTCTTCTGTGCGATAGAAGTTTTCTTCAGTCTGCTCTACCACTAAGTCTTTCTCAAGATAGTCATCACACCCCATGAAAGTAACAGCAAAAAGAAGTATATATATTATCTTTTTCATTGTTTTAGTTTTATCTGTTAAAAATATCTTAGAAAGTGATATTAGCACCTATAGTAAAGACTCTTGCCTGAGGGTAAATTCCCTGATCGATACCTGTATGAAATACATTATCGCTGTTTCCAATCTCAGGTTCGAATCCAGAATACTTAGTGAATGTCAATAAGTTATCTCCAGAAACATAGAATCTGCATCTCTCAATATTAAGTCTGTTCAAAACTGATTTTGGTAAAGAGTAACCTAACTGAATATTCTTAAGTCTTAAGTAGTCAGCATCTTCAACCATAAAATCAGAAAAATTCCCTCTATTATTGTTAATATCATCAAAGGATACCCTTGGGCTCTTGTTAGTTGAACCTTCACCCGTCCATCTATCTAAAACAGATGTTTGGTAATTGGCATTAGGTAAGTCGTAACGACGTGTCGCATCAACAATTTGATTGCCAACAACACCGTACCAGAACATACTCATATCAAAATTCTTGTAAGAAAAATTCAGGTTTAAACCAACAGTAAAATCAGGATGAGGATCACCCAGGTTGATTCTATCAGCATCATCCATAACACCATCTTCATTCTGGTCAACATAAATTAAATCACCAGGAGTGGCGTTAGATTGATGCGATCCGCTATTATCAATTTGTGCTTGATTTTGATAGATGCCATTAGTTTCCCAGCCCCAGAAATAACCAATTGGTTGGCCTACTTTAGCGATGGTTAAGTTCTTCATTCCAGAAGGACCAATATTCACATTACCATAAATGATACCTTCATCGTTGTTGATCTCCAACATTTCGTTTTTGTTAGCCGAAAAGTTAAGTGTTCCTCCGTAAGAAAAATCATCCGTTTTCCCATTGTAACCTAATAAAAGCTCAACACCTTTATTCTGTACAGTTCCTCCATTTACGGTTGGTGCACTGTTACCAATATAACCTGGAATTGGTGCATCAATCAAAAGATCCTTTGTTCTCTTGTCGTAGTAATCAAAGTTCATGTAGAAATTAGAACCCAATCGTAAATCAATACCGATATCTGTTTGTTCTGAAGTTTCCCATTTTAGATCAGGATTTGCAATTTTAGAAGGAGAAGAACCATTCACAACTGTACCAGCATTAAAGTTGTAGTTGTGGTTGTTAGCAATAGAAGACAGGTATCTGAAATTACCGATATTCTCGTTACCATTCTGCCCCCAACTTGCTCTTACTTTAAGAAAAGTGATGGGTCCTAACCTGTCCTTTAAGAAATCTTCCTCAGACATGATCCATCCTGTAGAAACTGAAGGGAAAGTTGCATAAAGATTATTTGGCCCAAATCGAGACGATCCATCACGTCGAACAGTCACCGATGCCATATATCTATCTTTATAGCTATAGTTTACACGTCCAAACAAAGACAATAACGAATTCGACTCAAAGGCACCTCCTGAAGATGTATTTTTTTTATCACCAACATTATCGAGATAAGCATTATCTATACCTTCAATAATCAAATCACTACCACTACCGCTTAAGTTTTCATAATTATTGGTATAAGCTGTTGTTCCTGCTATTACATCAAGCTCATGCTCTCCAAACGTATTGTTATAGTTGATTGTGGTTTCCCAGTTGGTACTGTACCAGTTGTCCATGGTTTTATCCACTCTGGTTTTATCATTCTTGGTAATAGTACTCAATTCGTAAATAGGCTTATAAACATCGTGCCATTGGTAGGCGTAATCGATACCAATTGATGTTTTCACTTTCACGTGTTCTATCACCTTGTATTCTGCATAGAGGTTCGCAACAATTTTATCTGTTTTGTATTCATCATTCAGATAATACATGGCTCCAATCGGATTTACAATCTCTTGCATGTTTCGTATTGGCCACGAAAAGTTTCCATCTGCATCCTTAACAGTTGTGATAGGATCGATATTGATAGCTTGTGCCAATGGCGAGTTATAAACATTATTAGGGTCAACCCCCTGAGACGTACTGTGAGAATAGACAAAGGATGAACCTACTTTTAACTTCTTGTTATAAGAGGTATAATCACCTTTCGCACGGAAGTTAACACGCTCATAGCTAGATTTGTCTTCAGAAACAATTCCATCCTGACTGAAATATGATAATGCAGTTGAATACAAGATCTTTTCATTTCCACCATTAAGAGATAGAGTATGACTTTGAATAGGTGCATTATTTCTGAAGATTTTGTTTTGCCAATCAGTACCAGAACCAATACCAGCAATTTCAGCATCCTGAATCCAGTTTGCGTGAGAACTATTATAACCATCATTCAACAAAGATTCATTGATAATCATAGCATAGTCACTTGCATTTAGAACATCCATATTTCTCGATGCATTCTGAATACCATAATAACCATCGTAAGATAATCTAGCTTCACCTTTGGTCCCTTGCTTAGTTGTAATAATAACGACACCATTAGCACCCCTTGCTCCATAAATAGCAGAGGCAGAAGCATCTTTCAAAACTTCCATACTTCCAATATCTGTTGAAGACAAATAAGAGATATCACCTACAGGGTTGCCATCAATAATATAAAGTGGCTGTGAATTTCCTGTGGTACCAACACCTCTAATGTTAACAGATAGTCCAGCACCTGGCTGACCTGAATCCATTGTTACCTGAACTCCGGCTACTTGCCCTTGCAAAGCTTGTTCTGCTCGCTGAATAGGCATTTTCTGGATATCTTCAGCTTTTAGTGAGGATATAGAACCAGTTACAGAACTCTTTTTCTGTACACCATAACCAATAACTACGACTTCATCCAAGCCCATATTATCTACAGATAGAATGACGTTAATGGTATTCTGGCTGCCTACTGTAATTTCCTGAGAAGCAAAACCAACCATAGAAAACACTATTACAGCGTCATCATCTGCCTGTATAGAATATTTTCCATCGATATCGGTCGATGTGCCAATCGTTGTACCCTTAAGTACAACCGAAGCAAATGGCATAGGTAAGCCATCTTCAGCCGAGGTTACGACCCCATTGACCGTATGTCCTTGCGCAAACGTATTCCAACATAAAAATGTCAGAAACAAAAACAAGACTGTTTTTTTCATGTGCTCTTTGTTTTAGTTTAGATTGAATTAGTGATCGATTCATACGCGTTTAAATCGTTTGCAATAAAGAAACATCTTACTAGAAAGCAAAAGAATCGAGTACATCACGAATACATCATATGCTTAAATGCAATACATCACGAATACATCATTTAACAAACTTTAACACATAACAATCTGACTGTGTGTAAATAATAAAACAAATAAAAATCCTACACTTTCTTTCAATAATACATCAAAAAACAAAAACATGGAGAGATTAACAGATATCTCCATTCTTTTATTTATTCAAAGCCTCTTTATATATTTAATAAGAATTCAATAAGATTGTCATCCCTGTGTAATTCAAATTTCTTTCTTAAACGGTATCTACTGATTTCAACACCTCGAACCGATATATTCATTAGAGGTGCGATCTCTTTGGTTGAAAGGTTCATTCTTAAATAGGCACACATTCTTAAATCTTTTGGA